>SLFH01000335.1 GCA_007124345.1 Phycisphaerales bacterium
CTTCAACGGCGAGGCGGTGTACATCGAGCTCTGGGCGTACCCCGAGACCGGCCCGAACCGGCTGGTCGTGCGTGAGGCCGAGGCGGGCGAGCAGGACGGGCCGGCGATCCGATCGATCTGCGACGGGCAGGACGACCGCGATCTGGCGCACGACCCGCGCGTCGGGCGGATCTCCAGCGGGTGCACCGCGTGGCTGATCGACCACGGCGGCAGCGCCAACCGGATGCTGACCGCCGGGCACTGCATCGCCAACAACGCGACGGGGCGTGTGATCTCGTTCAATGTGCCGCTGTCGACCTCGTCGGGCGGGTTCCGTGCGCCGCCGCCGGAGTACCAGTACCCGGTGCAGCCGGACTCGATCCAGAGCAACGGCAGCGGCGGTGTGGGCAACGATGTTGCGACCTTCCAGGTGCATGTGAACTCGAACACTGGTCTGGCGCCGCGGGTGGCGCAGGGCGCCGCGTTCGAGCTGGCCGCCGCCGCCCCGCCGGCGAACAACCAGGAGGTCCGCGTGACGGGGTTCGGCGTTCGCGACGCGAACCACCCGCAGATCCCGCAGGAATGGAGCCGCACGCAGAAGACGCACACCGGCCCGCTCACCTCGCGGGGCGCGACCTGGCTGCGCTATCGCCCGGATACGACCGGGGGCAACTCCGGCTCGCCGGTGATCCTCGAGTCGACGGGTCAGGCGATCGCGATCCACACGCACGGCGGGTGCAACGCGACGGGCGGGGCGAACGCGGGCTCTGCCATCGAGCACCCGACGCTGCAGGCGTACCTGGCCGACCCGCAGGGGTTCAGCGTGCCGTATGTCCCGCTGGACTGCCTGCAGACCACCTTCGCCAGCAACAACGGCGGCGACGCGGGCGGCGCGGTCTACTTCGATGTGCAGATCGCTTCGGCGCCGGTCTTCGTCCGCGCGATCGAGTTGAACACCGGTTCGGAAAGGTCGACGGAGTTCGGCGTGAGCGTGTACCGCACCGACGGGAGCGCCGATGGCCGCCAGACCGATCCGAGCGAGTGGACGCTCGTCGGCCAGGGCTGGGGTCTTGCGACTGGCCAGGACAACCCGACGCGCGTCGTGCTCGACACGCCGTTCGCCCTGGACGCCAACAGCTCGTACGGGCTGGCGATCGTGCTCGACGGCGCGTCTCACCGCTACACCATCGGCGACGGAACCAACGAGCAGTACGGCAACGCCGACCTGACCCTCACCGCCGGCTGGGCGACCAACGGCGCGTTCTCGGGCAGCGTCTTCGGGCCCCGCGTCTTCAACGGCACGCTCTGCTACGAGCCCCCGCCGGACTGGATCATCGGCAACATGCCCGGCAACGACGCCGGGCGATCGAGTAACCTGCGCGCCGGACGCATCAAGGCGATGGGCTTCACCATACCCGCCGGCGACGATTACGAGTTCGAAGACGCGGAGATCCGTCTGGAGTTCGACGGAACCAACAACACCCCGTTCGTCCGGATCTTCGACGACGCGAGCGGCGCACCGGGCCAGTCGCTGGGCACTCTTGAGAACCCCGCGATCTCTACCGGCATCAACACCCACACCTTCACGCCGCAGTCGCCGATCCTGCTTGAGGCGGGGGAGACCTACTGGCTGGTGGTCTATTCCAACGGCAACGACGCGATGCACTGGACTGCGAGCAACCCGGCCCAGATCCCCACGGGTCTGGCGACGCACGCGGGCTCGCTCTGGTCGGGCAGCACCGGCCCGAACCCGCCCGGCGCGTCGGACACCAGCGCCTTCATGAACAGCTATGCCATCCACGCCTCGCCCGTGCCGGGGTGCCCGGCCGACCTGAACGGCGACGGCGTGGTCGACGCCGACGACTTCTTCCTGTTCCTGCAGCTCTTTGCCGACGGGGACCCGGCCGCGGACATCAACGGGGACGGCGTGATCGATGCAGACGACTTCTTCGGGTACCTTGGGCTCTTCGCCGACGGGTGCTGAAGAAGGTCCGGATATCGGCCTGTGCATCACGCCTGAAGGCGCCCGATGATCGGGCGTTGGGGGGCGTTTGTCTGATCCTGCGGCCTGGGCGGGTTGTGCGGGGCGGCGAGGGGGCAGGAGGGGTTGGGATCCGGCGCGGTTTCCTGTATGCTTGGCCGTGGTCAATTTTCGGCTCTGTGTCTCGTGAAGGAGAAGACGGTGCAACCACGACGAGCTTTGTGTCTTGCGCTGATCGCGTGCGCCGGGTTTACGGCGTCGGTTTCGGCTCAGATGGACCCGCTGCCCAGCCACTTTGCGCCCGTCGGGGTCGACTCGGGCGTCGTGACGCACTCGGGGTTTGGCGAGGCGGCCGAGGTGGTCTTCTCGGCCGAGGTCTTTGTGCCCGACGCGATCTGGCTGCGCCTGTACTTCGACGAGGCGGAGCTCGCGGGCACGCCCGGGATCGACGGTTCGTACCTGAAGATCCATTCGCTCGAGGACGGCGCGGTGCAGCGCCTCGACGGCGTGCATGTGCAGAACTGGAGCATGAGCTCGGCGTACTTCAACGGCGAGGCGGTGTACATCGAGCTCTGGGCGTACCCCGAGACCGGCCCGAACCGGCTGGTCGTGCGTGAGGCCGAGGCGGGCGAGCAGGACGGGCCGGCGATCCGATCGATCTGC
>SLFH01000001.1 GCA_007124345.1 Phycisphaerales bacterium
CCCGAGATCGAAGCCCTGAGAGACGGGGAGAACGGCCTGCTCTACGCCGACGGGTCGGTTGACGACATGGCGGCCAAGCTGAAGGCGGTCATCACCGACGAGGAGTTGCGGGCGAGGCTCGGGCGCGAGGCCGAACGGACGGCGCTGGAGGAATTCACGCTCAAGCGGATGGTCGACGGGATGGAATCGGCGATCCGGCTGGCCTGGGAGAAGGCGCGGGGTCGCCGCTCGGGGGACTAAAGCCGCGGCCGAAGGCCGCTTCCTCCCCCAGCGCCCCCTCCAGTCCCCCCAAGACTCAGGCCCCTTTACGGCGACCCCTCGCCTTCTCCCACGCCAGCCGGATCGCCGATTCCATCCCGTCGACCATCCGCTCCAGCGTGAATTCCTCCAGCGCCGTCCGCTCGGCATCGCGCCCGAGCCTCGCCCGCAACTCCGCATCGGCGATGACCGCCTTCAGCTTGGCCGCCATGTCGTCGACAGACCCATCGGCGTAAAGCAGGCCGTTCTCCCCGTCCTTGAGCGCCTCGATCTCGGGGTTGTGGCTCGGGATGTCGTCGCTGGTGACCACCGGCAGCGCGTAGGCCATCGCGTGGAGGATGCTCAGGCCGATGTTGACGGGGTAGCAGAAGACGCTGGAGGCGAGGAACCACGCCGCGAGCTCGCGCTCCTCGTAGACCGGGCCAGGCATCAGCACGCGCTCTGCGACGCCGAGTTCCTGTGCCCGGCGCTCCAGCCGCTCGCGGTCGGGCCCGCCGCCCACCACCGCGACTTTCAGATCCGGCAGCTCGCCCCCGAGCCCCGCCGCGGCTTCAAACAGCATGTCGATCTTGTTGTCTTCCAAGAGCCGCGAGACAAACAGGACCATCGGCCCCTTGATCCCGTGCTCGGCCTTGAACACTTCGAGCTCGCCCGGCCGCTCGCGCCACCACGCCGCGGCTTCCCGGATCGGGCGCATGTCCAGTGTGTTCAGCGCGACAAAGACATCGTCGTTGCGGCCCGAGACCTCGCCGAACCTCGCCGCGGCGGCTCTGTTGTAGAACATCACCGAATCGGCGAGCACGCCCACCTTGTCGCGCAGTCGCCTGCGCCACCCGGCCTCGGACTTGCTGAACCCGTGCCCCCAGAGCACGACGCCGAGCCCCCCTTTGCGCGCCTTCTTCGCCGCGATCGGGAGGCTCAGGCTCCGCGTGTTCCACCCGAGCACCAGCACATCGGCGCGGCGGGGGTCGGCGTTGCGGATCGCCGAGCCGTCCCAGAAAAAGTGCAACCGCCCCCGCCCGATCATCCGCTGGCGGACGGGCGTCGCGGTGAATCCCTCCGCCTCCGTGTTCTCCAGGTGCTTGTCAGAGCCGTAGGTCACCGTCAGCTCGATCCCCGACCTGGAGGCGAGCTCCCTGAAGACGGGGATGCGGTACTTGGGCAGCGCCGGCTGGGCGATGATGACGCGGATGGTCTCGGGTTCTGTCCGTGCGCTTTGCATGGTCGGTGGCGAGTCTATCGGCCCGAACCGCCCCCGCCGACAAGGCCTGGCCGAGACTCCGGCCCGGCGGTCTTTCTCCGCGCCCATGAAATAGTCCGCACGCCTCGGCCCTTCCGTTCTCCAGCATGCCAAACCAGAGCGACAAAGGGACACGAAAGAGCAGGAGACGCTTCGGTCTCCTGATCGGTGCGCTCGCCCTGCTCGCGGCGGTCTTCGTCGTCCGCGGCGGGTTCGACAAGGAACTCGCCCGGGCGGCCTTGGTCGACGACAGACGCAAACCGGGCGACCCGCTCACGATCCGGCGCGAGGGCGCCGTCGACCTCCGGCGCAGTTTCGACCTGTCGGGGCTGTCGGTCCCCAAGGAGGAGATCCACACGCTCCTGCCGCGCGACGCGATCCCGGCGCTGACCGACCCCGAGACCGTCACGCTGCAAGAGGCGGGCTGGCTCGACGCGTCAGATCGGCTCGTGGTCTATCGGGAGGGCGACCGGGCCTACGCCGTCCCGATGCGCGTGCTCGACTGGCACGAGATCATCAATACGAGCGTCGGCGGGCGCCCGATCGCGCTGACCTACTGCCCGCTCTGCGACTCAGCTTCGGTTCTCGATCGGCGGGTGGCAGGGCCGGGAGGCTCTGGCGAGCGGACGCTCGAGTTCGGCGTCTCGGGCGCGCTGTACAACTCGAATGTCCTCATGTACGACCGCCAGGACATGGGGCTCTGGAGCCAGCTCGGCATGGAGGCGGTCTCGGGCCCGCTTGTCGGCACGAGGCTCCGGCACCTGCCCTTCTCAGTCATGACGCGCCGTGAACTCGAGCGAGCGTCGCCCGACGCCAGAATCGTGAGCATCGAGACCGGCCACGAGCGTGAGTACACCGGAGCGTCGCCCTACGCGAGCTACTTCAGCCACGACGCGGTGATTGTGCCCATCGAGCACATGGGCGTGAGGCTGCCTCCCAAGACGCTCGGCGTGGGCGTGCTCGCGGGCGGGGCGTCGTACTTCCTGACCGCAGAAGCGATCGGCGATCGCTACGAGCTCGAAACACCGCTCGGCGTTGTCGAGCTGCGTGCGGGAGAGGGCGGCGTCACCGTCGATGCGCTCCCGGATGGGGTGCACGCGGTCCAGACTTTCTATTACGCCTGGGAGGCGTTTTTCAGGGACACAGACATCATCGCACCGGACTGAGATCCGGAGATGGGGGATCACAGATGAACGAATACATCCGCAAACTCACCCAAACCGGCGAATTGAAGCACATGCTCGCGCCCCGCCTGATCGGCGGGCTGCCGCTCCTTGGCATCGGCATGATGCACCTGACGGGCGCGGCGCCGATGCGCCCGATCCTCGAAGCGGCGAACATCCCGATGGTCGGCCTGCACGCGGCGCTGGTCCCGCTGGTCGAGATCGTCGCGGGTGCGATGCTGCTGGCCGGGGCGTTCGCCAGAGTCGGCGGCGTGCTGGCGGTCCTGACCATGATCGGCGCGATCTACGCCCATGCTGTGGCGACATGGGAGGACGAGCCGCCGATCGTGCTGCCGATCGTCGTGCTGGTGGCGGCGGGCTATGTGGTGGTCCGCGGCGCCGGCGCGTGGAGCGTCGACCGGAAGCTGCAGGCGTCGACCAACAGCAAACCGACCAAGGCAGACTGAAGACACGCGCCGATGCGAATGAACAAGGCCCGCCGGTAGATCCCCGGCGGGCCTTTGTGATTCTGAATCGTGTCGGGGCGGGTGGCCTCGGAAGAGTCAGTCGCGCAACGCCGCCTGCGCCGCCGCGAGCCTCGCGATCGGCACGCGGAAGGGCGAGCAGCTCACATAGTCCATGCCGGCCTTGTGGCAGAAGTCGACGGAAGCGGGGTCGCCGCCGTGCTCGCCGCAGATCCCGATTTTCAGCCCCTCGCTCGCGGCCCGCCCGCGCTCGATGCCGATGTGCACGAGCTGACCGACGCCGCTCTGGTCGAGCGACTGGAAGGGGTCCTGGGGCAGGATGTCCTTGAGCAGGTACTCGGGGAGGAAGCTGCCCGCGTCGTCGCGGCTGTAGCCGAAGGTGAGCTGCGTCAGGTCGTTGGTGCCGAAGCTGAAGAAGTCCGCCGCCGGGGCGATCTCGTCGGCGGTCAACGCGGCACGGGGGATCTCGATCATGGTGCCGATCTTGATCTCCAGGCGTCCCTTGTGCTCCTCTTCCCTGCGGACCTCTTCGATGGTCTCCTCGCAGAGCTTGCGGAGGATGGAGAGCTCCTGGTGCGTGCCGACGAGCGGGATCATGATCTCGGGCACCGCGCGGATCTTCTCCTTCGAGCAGGCGATGGTCGCCTGCACGATCGCGGTGACCTGCATCTTCAGGATCTCGGGGTAGGTGACCGCCAGGCGGCAACCCCGGTGCCCGAGCATCGGGTTCATCTCGTGGAGCTGGCTGACGCGGTTCTTGACCTTGTCGGGCGAGACATCCAGCGCCCGCGCGACCTCTTCCTGGCCCTGCACCTCGTGGGGCAGGAACTCGTGCAGGGGCGGGTCGAGCAGGCGGATCGTGACCGGCATCCCCTTCATCGCCCGGAACAGACCGATGAAGTCCTCGCGCTGGTAGGGCAGGAGCTTGGCCAGCGCCTTCTCGCGTGAGAAGGTGTCCTCGGCGATGATCATCTCGCGCATCGCCGTGATGCGATCGCCCTCGAAGAACATGTGCTCGGTGCGGCAGAGCCCGATGCCCTGGGCCCCGAAGTCCTTGGCGCGACGGGCGTCGGCCGGTGTGTCGGCGTTGGCTCGCACGCCCAGCTTGCGGTACTTGTCCGCCCAGCGCATCACCTTGGCGAAGTCGCCCGAGAGCTCCGGCTCGACCGTCGGCACGGGGCCGGAAATCACCTCACCCGTCGAGCCGTCGATCGAGATGATGTCGGTGCGGTCGAACTCACGCCCGCCGACGGTGAACTTGCCCGCTTGGGCGTCGATGCGGATCTCGCCGGCGCCCGCGACGCAGCACTTGCCCCAGCCGCGAGCGACGACCGCCGCGTGGCTGGTCATGCCGCCGGTCGAGGTGAGGATGCCCGCGGCTGAGTGCATGCCGTCGACATCCTCGGGGCTGGTCTCCTTGCGGACGAGGATGACCTTCTCGCCGGCGTGGGTGCGTTCGACGGCCTCTGCGGCGGTGAAGGCTGGCTTGCCGAACGCCGCGCCCGGCGAGGCGGGCAGGCCCCGCGTGAGCACGTCGGCGATCTGCTTGGCCTTGGGGTCGAAGCTGGGCAGCAAGAGCTGCGTCAGGTCGCCCGCGGGGATGCGCAGCAGCGCCTCCTTCTCATCGATCAGGCGCTCCTTGACCATGTCGCAAGCGATCTTGACCGCCGCGGCGCCGGTGCGCTTGCCGTTGCGGGTCTGGAGCATGTAGAGGTGCCCGCGCTCGATGGTGAACTCGATGTCCTGCATGTCGCGGTAGTGCTTCTCCAGCTTGGTCTTGATCTGGAGGAGCTGCTGGTACACCTTCTTGTTCCACTTGGACATCTCGTCGGTGTGCTTGGGCGTTCTGATGCCCGCGACGACGTCCTCGCCCTGCGCGTCGATGAGGAACTCGCCGTAGAACTTGTTCTCACCGGTCGAGGGGTCGCGTGTGAAGGCGACGCCGGTGCCCGAGTCCTTGCCCATGTTGCCGAAGACCATCGCCTGCACATTGACCGCGGTACCGTTGAGGCCGGAGATGCCCGAGAGGCGCCGGTAGCTGACGGCGCGGTCGGAGTTCCAGCTCTTGAAGACGGCCTCGATGGCCATCTCGAGCTGCTTGCGCGGGTTCTGCGGGAAGTCTTGGCCGACATGGCGCTCGTAGACCCGCTTGTACTCCTCGCAGAGCTCGACGAGCCCTTCCTCGGGCACATCGGTGTCTGCGACGGCGCCGTAGGTGTTCTTCAGGTGCTCGAAGACGCGCTCGAAGTGCTCGTGGTCGACGCCCTTGACGACATCGCCGAACATGTTGATCAGGCGCCGGTACGCGTCGTACGCGAAACGCCGGTTGCCCGTCGCCTTGGCCAGGCCCTCGACCGACTCGTCGGTCAGGCCGAGGTTGAGGATGGTGTCCATCATGCCGGGCATCGAGACGGCGGCGCCGGAGCGCACCGAGACCAGCAGCGGGTTCTCGTCGTCGCCGAACTTCTTGCCCAGCTCCTTCTCGAGCGTGGCGATGTGCTTGCCGACCTCGTTCATCAGCCCGTGCGGGAGGCGCTGGCCCCCCGTGTTGAACTTCTCGCAGGCGTCGGTCGTGATGGTGAAGCCGGGGGGGACCGGCAGACCGATCGAGGTCATGTCGGCGAGGTTGGCCCCCTTGCCCCCGATGACGAGCTTCATGCTCGGGTCGCCCTCGGTCCGCGTCTTGCCGAAGTAATACACAAACTTGCCGGGCTTGAGCTTCTTGCTGGGCTTGGACGGGGCGACACGCCTGGAGGCGGTCTTCTTCGCCGTTCGCTTGGCCGTACGCTTGGCGGCGGTCTTTGCGGTCCTTCCAGACGGGCCGCGTGCGGAGGTCTTCTTGCGGGTGGTCTTCTTCGCCGACTTCTTCGCGGTCTTTTTCGCCATCTGGCGTCCTCGCTTGCTACTGGTAAGGCGCGGACCGGCATCCTTCGGCGGGCCGGCGGAAAACGCCGACGGCCCGGTCGCACCGGCCACGCGCGGGACCAACTCTCTGGTGCGGGCGGGAGTCTAGAGAGCATGGCACGCAAGATCGAACAACCAACGCCCGGCGCGACCATGAAACCCTCGTCAGCACGCCCACACACACCGAATCTCCCCGACCTCGAAGGCCTCTCGCCCGCCGAGATCACCGCCCGCTGGCCCGCCGACACCCCGCTCGCCTGCCTGGTTTCCGGAGGCCCCGGGCGCTTTGCCAGATGGTCGGTCTTTGCCCCGCCCGTCAAAACCATCGCCCTGACAGACGATGCCGAACTCTGGGCCCTGCTCGATCAGCAGCCACCCCGCCTCGACGCGCATACCGACACCGACGCCCCGCCCTTCCGAGGCGGCCTCATCGGCTGGATCGGCTACGGGATCGGCGCATACCTCGAACCCCGCGCCGGGCTATCGCCCCAGCCCGAACCCCTCGCCGTCCTCGCCGACTGCCCGGACGCGTTGGTCCACGACGCCGCGACCGGGCGATGGAGCATCGTGGGCGACCCCGACCGCCTTGCGCCCGTGATCCGCACGATCGCCGAAGAGCACGGAGCCCGCGGCTTCTCGCTCGGCCCCCTCTCCAGCGCCGTCGGGCAAAGGGCGTACGCCGAGGGGGTCAGGCGTGCCGTCGAGTACATCCGCGCCGGCGATGTCTTTCAGGTGAACCTCGCCCACCCGCTGCGCGCCCGCTTCGAGGGCTCCGCCCGCGCCCTCGCCTCGACGCTCTTTGCCCAGACCGGCGCCTGGTTCGGCGGCATGATCGAGCTCGACCCCCACGCCGGAGACGCCCAACAGCCCACCAGCGATCGACGTTGCGTCCTCTCGGTCAGCCCCGAGCTCTTCCTCCGCTACGACCCCGCCGATCGCAGCCTGCTCACCAGCCCGATGAAGGGCACCCGCCCCGCCGCGGCCGACCCCGAAGAACTCCGTCTGGCCCCCAAGGACCGGGCCGAGCTGAACATGATCACCGACCTCATGCGCAACGACCTCGGGCGGGTCGCCTCGTTCGGCTCAGTCCGCGTCGCCGACCCCCGCCGCATCGAGCGTCACGCGGGGAGCTCGGGCGTGATCCAGGCCTCGTCGGAGATCGCCGCGACGCTCCGGCCTGGGCTCGGCCTCGCCGACCTGCTCAGAGCGACACTCCCCGCGGGCTCGATCACCGGCGCGCCGAAGGTTCGCGCGATGCAGATCATCGACGAACTCGAACCCTTCCCCCGCGGCGCCTATTGCGGCGTGCTCGGCTTCGTCTCCCGCTCCGGCCACGCCGAGTTCAGCGTCGCCATCCGCACCGCGAC
The DNA here is from genome assembly GCA_007124345.1 of Phycisphaerales bacterium. Lineage (GTDB taxonomy): Bacteria > Planctomycetota > Phycisphaerae > Phycisphaerales > UBA1924 > SLFH01. Next base: position 7,418 of record SLFH01000001.1, read on the forward strand.
CATCGTCGGAAAGTCCGGCCAGGAACAGGGATCGTTCAAAGACGCCTCCCTCGAATACCCCGTCGGCGCCGGCATCGTCGCAGACTCCGACCCCGACGCCGAATGGGCCGAAACCCTCGCCAAGGCCGGCGTCTTCGCTCGCCTCACCGAGATCACCGACCAGCCATGACCGAGATCCGCACAGACATCGTCGATGTCTACATCTTCCGGCGAAACGACGGCGCAACCGAGCTGCTCCAGCTCCTGCGCGCCGGCGAGCCCATGGGCGGGACATGGCACCCGCTGATGGGCCACACCGTGCCCGGCGAATCCGCCGCGGCCTGCGCCCTGCGGGAACTGCACGAAGAACTCGGGCTCGCCGTGGGCGAAGCGGCGATCCTGGGCTTCTGGCAGCTCGAACAGGTGCACCCCTACTTCATCGCGTCGCTCGACTGCGTGGTGATGAGCCCGAGGTTCTGTGTCGAGGTCGACAGCGGCTGGACGCCGAAGCTCAACATCGAGCACACCGACCACCGCTGGGCCGCGGCCCTCTCCGCGTTCATGTGGCCCGGGCAGCGGGCCGCCGTCGCCGAGGTGCTGCGCATCGCGGCCGAGCCGGATTCGCCCTATGCCCAATCGCTGCGGATCGATCCGGGCTCGGCAGGCCAGTAAGTCTGAGAATCACTCGTCGTCGTCGGTCCGACGCGGGCGCTTGCCCCACTGCTTCCGTTCCTGCACCTCCAGCGCCACCCCCCCGACGAGCTTGACGGTCCCTTCGCCCAGCAGCCTGACCGTCTCGCCGAGGAACGCCGGTTCGAGCGGCACGCGGATCTCGCTCGCCGGACGCAGGTACACAATGTCGCTCTCGGTCTCGACGGCGATGTCCACCGGCGCTGAAGGAACGAGGGCCGCCGCCCCGTTGCGCAGCGCCGAACCCCGGATCAGCTTGTGCAGCGCATCGAGCGCTGAATCGCTCCCCCCGTTCAGGCGCGGCTCGCTCAGGAACACGCACAGCCGCCCCTGCTCCAGCGGCACCGACTCGATCGGCGCGAGCTGGTCGACGATGATCTGCGGCTCCGCCCTCGACAGATCCACCCGCCCGAGCATGAACTTCGGCCCGTCGCTCTCGATCAGGTGCCCGTACTTCTCAAAGGCGTCGGGGAACATGATCGCCTGCGTCGCGCCCGTCATGTCCTCGACGCCGAGTGAGGCCATGCGCCGACCGGCGCTCTTGCCGGTCTTTGCAACCAACTGGCGCTTCGAGGTGACCAGCACGGCCATGATGACGCGTCGCCCGTCGGGCATGTCCGCGAGCGAGCGTGCCGTCGCGTTGACGAACGCGCCCGTCCACGCCTCCCACTGCTTGAGCGGGTGGCTGGAGATATAAAAGCCCAGGATGTCGAACTCCTGCCGCAGGATCTCCGCCTCCGACCACGGCTCGACCTTGGCGAGCGGTGGCTCCGCCGCCTCGACCGCCGGGGCGTCGGGCTCGCCTCCTCCGAAGCCGAAGAGCTGCGCCTGACCCGCCGCCTTGTCCTGCGCCACCTTCTGCCCGGCGCTGACGGCCTGCTCGATCGTCGCGACCATCGCGGCGCGGCAGTCTCTCCCGTGCACCGAGTCGAACGCCCCGCACTTGATCAGCGACTCGATCGTCGCCTTGTTCACAGCGCCCGTGCCCACCCGCTCGCAGAAATCAAAGATCGACCGGAACGCGACGGGCTCGACACCTTCCCCACCGTCGCGCTCGCGGATGATCGCCTCGATCGCCTTGGAGCCGGCGCCCTTGATGGCTCTCAGCCCGAAGCGGATGTGCCCGTGCGCCGCGTCCTTCGGTTCGTCGGGCGCGTACACCGCCGCGAAATCCGCCTGCGACAGGTTCACATCCGGCGCCTTCACCTCGATGCGGTCGCCGATGATCCGCCCGGTCTTCGGGTCGATCGTCCGCGTCTTCTTCGTGTCTTCGAGGTACGGGATCCAGTCGCTAGCCTTCTGCGCCTGGCTCTCGAAAGTGAGGAACGCCGCCATGTAATGGCGCGGGAAGTAGGTCTTCAGATACGCGGTTTGGTACGCGACGATCGCGTAGCCCGTCGAGTGGCTCTTGTTAAAGCCGTAGCCGGCGAACTTGAGGATCAACTCGAAGAGCTCCTCGGCCTTGTCCTTGCTCAGCCCCTTCTTGCCGGCGCCCTCGATAAACTTCGGCCGCTCGCCCGCGATCACCTTCTCCTTCTTCTTGCTGATCGCCTTAATGAGCGCGTAGGCGGCACGGAGGGGGATGCCGCCCAGCTCGTGGACGATCTGCATCACCTGCTCCTGGTAGACCATGACGCCGTAGGTCTCGGCCGTGAAGCGGTCGACGATCTCGTGCACCTTCGGCACGGTGTCCTGCCCGTGCTTGCGACGGTTGTAGTCGGGGATCAGGTCCATCGGCCCCGGCCGGAACAGCGCGTTGGCGGCGATCAAATCTTCCAGCCGGTCGGGCTTCATGTCCACCAGCAACCGGCGCATGCCGCCGGATTCAAACTGAAAAACACCGGTCGTGTCGCCCCGCGTAAACAGCTCGAAAATCCGCGGATCGTCATAGGTCAGGCGTTCAAGATCCAGCGGGTGGGGCCCGCCGTCGCCCTTCTCGCGCCCCACCGCGGCCCACTGCGCTTGCTCGGGCAGCGTGTCGCGGATGAGCCGCTTGCACCGCTCGATCACCGAGAGCGTGCGCAGGCCCAAAAAGTCCATCTTCAGCAGGCCCATCTTCTCGCAGGTCGGCCCGTCCC
>SLFH01000321.1 GCA_007124345.1 Phycisphaerales bacterium
CGAGCCGCAGCGACTCTTCGCAGGCGCGGTTCAGCCGCTTGATCTCGCGCTGGCTGGTCAGCGTGCCGCGGTGGTATTCAAGATCGAGCTCGCCCCGCCAGAGCGGGAGCGGGCGTCCCGCGCGCTCGATCGCCTCGGCGTGATCGTGTAGGTCTTTGCAGAAGTCGCGCGCCGTACCGAACCTCACTCGGGGCAGGCCTTCGCACGCCGCAGCGAGCCGGGCGCGGGCGAGCATCTCTTCGGTCGGCCCGCCGCCCCCGTCGCCGTAGCCGAACGGCTGCAGCCAGAGGTCCGCGGCGCCGTCGAGCTGCTGCGCCGCCCTCGCCTCGCCTTTGCGCAGCTCCTTGGGCGAGAGCGTCGAGTTGTAATCGCCCCCGGGTGTCAGGTGCGCCAGCACACCGTGCCCGCCGAGCCCCACCCAGCGGAAGGTGGTGTGCGGGAACTCGGTCGTGTCGTTCCAGTGCAGCTTGTTGGTGATGAAGGTGTCCAGCCCGCCCAGCTTCATGATCTGCGGCAAGCACGCAGCGAACCCGAAAGTGTCGGGCAGGTACAGGTGCTGCTGCTCTCCGTGATCGCCGAAGCGGTCCTTCCAGTACGCAACGCCGTGCTGGATCTGGCGGATGAGCGATTCGCCGCTGGGCGCGTTGGTGTCCGGCTCGACCCACATGCCCCCGCCCGGCTCCCAACGCCCTTCGCGCACGCGCTCGGCGATTTGGGCGAACAGCTCGGGCGAGTCTTCCTCGACCCACGCGTAGTGCTGCGCCTGCGAGCAGAGAAAGCAGAACCCGGGGTCCGCATCCATCAGCCGCAGCACATTGCTGAACGAACGCAGGCACTTGCGCCGGCTCTCTTCGAGCGTCCAGAGCCAGGCCGTGTCGATGTGCGCGTGCCCGACCGCGACGCACTCGGTCGCCGAGGGCGAGGCCCCGCGCGACAGCGCGGATTCGATGTGAGCCGCGGCGTCGCCGGCGCCCGAGCCAATGTCGGTGTCGTCGAGCGTCGTCACCGCCTCACGCAACGCGCGGCAGAGCTCCCCAGCCCTCGGCGTCCGCTCGGGCAACTCCTTCAGCAACGCAATGGCAAAGCCGAACGCGCGTGACAGGCGCAGCACGCCCTCGTCGAGAAGCGCCAGCTCCGCGGCTTCCAGCCTCCCCGGCTCGCGGTCCGTCCAGCGCGCCCGCGTCTCGGGCGTGTCCCAATCGAACACACTCGCCCCCCACGGGTGCACGCAGACCGCCTCCACCAGAGCGTTCACCGGCTCGCCCGGCAAAACGAAGTCGAGCCGGACGCGATCGCGGTTCAGATCCACGCCCTGCACGGGCATCCCGCCGATGTGCACAAGCCCCTCGGTCCCCGTGCTGAACCGCAGCACCACCGACCGCCCGGTTCCCGCTTCAAACCGCTCGGGCACGACGCCTTCGAGCCTGAACCAGCAGGTCCGCCACGCAGGCCCCCAGCGCCAGCCCGGCTCCACGGGCTCAAAGTCAAAGCCCTCGGCGTCTTTCAGCGCTGGCGATCCATCGCAAAGGCGGGCGCCGACCCGGAGCGGCTCGCGATCGGCGTACACCGCGGGCGAGATCACCTCGCGCAGGTACGCCTGAAAGCGCCCGATCCAGCGTTGCAGCTCGGTGGGGGGTGTCATGGTGCTGTGCTCAACGCCCGCCCCGCACATAGCGGGCGCCCTCGCGGGCCCGATCAGAGACGATCGCCCGCGCCCCCTCGACCACACGGTCCCAGTCGAACGCCGGTCCCGGATCGATCTTCCCCCGCGTGATGTGGTAATGGCCGATCAGGCCCCTGAAGCTGTCGTACTCCTCCTGCGAGAGCTCGCGCGTCGCCAGCGAGCCGTCGCTCTCGCGCGGGTAGTCGAGCCGGATCCCCGGCAGCGCCACGTGCAGCGCCGCGGTGAGCTTGATGAGCGAGTCGTACTGCTCATCGGTCAGGTCGTACTGATGCAGCGTGGTGCCATGGATCTCGCCGCTGACAGGCTCGGGGCGCGAGGGCCTGCCGACAAAGCCCGGCGTGCGCACGCCCCCGTCGCCGAGCGAGCCGGGGATCGTGATCCGCACGCCCTCTTCGTCACGCGCGTACCACTGGCGGAGTGTGCGGTCGTCGGGGTCGCGGTACGCGCCCATGTTGGCGATCTCGATCCCGACCGAGCGGTCGTTGGCCGTCCCCGCGTGCCACGCCCGCTCCTGCACATCCAGCGTCTGGTAGATCGTCCCGTCGATGTCGAGCATGAAGTGCACCGACAGACCCCGCAGGTCGTGCAGCACGCGGAAGCACCGGCGGCTGACGCCGCAGACATCGTAATGGATCACAAACTGATCGACATGCTCGCGAACATCATCGAGCGTCCAGTTGCCGTGGCGCGTCCGCTCCTGGTCTTCCTGGCTCATGCCGACGCGCCGGGTGCTGTAGCGGTTGGGTGAACGGAGCACCGAGCTCGACTCCGCCCACGACGCCTGGTCGAGCGGGACGAACCGGCGCTCGACCCGGTACGCGTCGTACCCGCCCTCGTCGAACCAGAGCACCACCGGCGCCCCGGTGTGGAACATCTGCCCGGCGACCATGATCTCATCGCCGACGCGCGCCGCCGGGTCGCCGATCCGCGGCCCCG
>SLFH01000048.1 GCA_007124345.1 Phycisphaerales bacterium
CGTCGGTCGGCGTGCATCGAGGCGAGCCAGGCGGTCATGAGGTCGGGGGTGACGGTGTTGGCGCGGCTGAGGCCCGAGCCGTCGCTGACGGCGAGCTTGGCGGCGGCCGCGGGGCCGAGGCGGTCGGTGACGATCATGCGCATGACGGCGGCGCCGTCGCTCCAGGAGCCGGGCGTGCCGGTGGTCTCGTGGGCGATCCGCTTGAGCAGGGCCTCGGCGTAGAGGTTGACCGAGTCCTTGTTGCAGATGGAGATGATGTCGGTGATCGGGGTGGTGACGATCGCCAGCACGCGGTCGGAGGGGAAATGTTCGTCCTGTTCGGCGAGGCGGACGGCGCCGGACTCGAGGCGGACGCCGGCGTTTCGCAGGCGGTCGGCCACGAGCTGCCCGGCGTAGAGGGGGACATCGTGCAGGGCGACGCGGACGGACTGCCCGCCGGTGCGGACGCTGCCGATGAGCTGGAACTGGTTGCGGGTGAGGTTGCGGATGACGCCGAGGCGGTTGCCGCCCTCGGTGACGGTCCGGGCCCTGATCTCGACGGAGGATGTGAGCCAGGGGGACTCTGGCTGCATGGCGTAGCGGGCGAGTGCGCCCTCGCCGCCACCGGGGCTGAAGAAGAACTCCAGGACGTTGCGGTGGATGTTTACCCCGCCGACGGCGGCGCAGTAGTGCCGGTCGAGCTGGTCAGACGGCCAGAGGGGGTGGACCGCCTCGCGGTCGAAGACGCGGTCGTCGACGACGAGCTCGCGGACGGCGCCGAGGCCGGCTTGAGCCGCAGCCTTGGCGATGGCTTCGAGGAGGTCGTCGGTGGACATCGGGGGCTCGCGCATCGCGAGCAGGCCGGGGTCGGCGAAGCTGGGGTCGCCCGAGCCTTCTAGGACGAGGCGGTCGCCGCTGCGGTAGAGCCGGGTGGTGAACTGGTAGTCGGGGCCGAGGGCGGCGATGGCGGCGCCCGAGGTCAGGAGCTTCATGTTCGACGCGGGGATGAACGAGGATGTCGCGTCGACGGCGCTGAGCGTGCGTCCGGTCTGCAGATCGAGGATGTGCACGCCAACGGCGGCGCCGCCGATGTCCGCCTCACGGATGATCTGCTCGATGCGTCGTTGGAGGCCCTGATCGACCGCCGACGCGAGGTCGGCCGCGAAGAGCAGGACGAGGGCGAAGACGCCCGCCAGAAGGGCTGACGGGCGACGGCGATGCTCGACAATGGTGGGTTGGGTCATTTCGCCGGAGGGTATCGGCAGGAGGGCGATCCGAACACCAGCGGCGGGCTGATGCGGGTACGAATACTGAGGCTGGGGTCGGGATTGCTGCCTGGGGCGTCTCGGAGGGCCCCGGGCGGGTGCTCAGAGGGCGAGGGAGGCGGCCCGCTCTGCGAGGTCGATCGCGTCGTCGGCCTGGGTCTTCGAGGTCAGCTCGATCTCGGCCCAGACGCGGGTGCCGACGCGCGTGGCGCCGGCCAGGGCGTCGCGGGCGGTGCGGGAGAGCTTCTCCAGTTCGATCGAGCAGACGACATCGGCGTCCAGGCGGATGCAGACGCGGGGTCGCTCGGGGTCGGGGACGAAGTAGAGGAAGGGTTCGGAGCCCTTGCGGCGGGGGCGGTAGGCGAAGGTCCATCGCCAGGGGAGGCCGAGCCAGCCGAGATCTTCGCGGATGCCCTTGATGGCGCTGAATTTTTCTCGGACCATCTCGGCGAGTGGGGTCTGGGTCTCTCCGAGGGGATCGAGGAGGCTGCCGGCCTCGGGCTTGTCAAACTTGTTGCTCCAGGCAATGCACGGATCGACCGCGATCGAAGTCATACGCCGCATCCCTTCATGGAACTGCACCAGCCGCAGGTGTCCGATAGGGAGTATACACGAAACCCCGTAGGGATGCACGGGGGGGGCTCGGATCGGCTAGCATCGGTGTTGAAAGGACGTTGCGGGCCAGTGATGTCGCAGATACCAGATCCATTGCCTGACGCGGGGCTCGAGGAGTCGGCGGTGCTCGTGGTCGACGACAACGAGCAGAATCTCGAGCTGATGCAGGCGTACCTGGAGGACTTGGGCTGCCCGGTGTTGACGGCGCGGGACGGGGTCGAAGCGGTGCGGATGGTCGAGGAGCACCAGCCGGACATTGTCCTTCTGGATGTGATGATGCCCCGGATGAGCGGCTTTCAGGCTTGCAAGAAGATCAAGTCCGACCCCACGACACGCGACATCCCGATTGTGATGGTGACGGCGCTGAACGAGGTGGGGGACATCGAGCGTGCGGTCGAGTCCGGGGCGGATGACTTCCTGACCAAGCCCGTGAATCGGCTTGAGTTGCTGACGCGGGTGCGTTCGTTGATGCGGGTGCGTCAGCTCCGGCGTCAGCTCGACCGGACGCTGGACGAGATGCGTCGTCTGCGCGAGGACTGATCTCCCGGCTCGAGATCCAAGAACAAACAGCGCAACAAACAGCCCCCGCCGGGCGGACCCGGCGGGGGCGTTGTGTGCTGAGCCTCTGCGGGGTTGGGGGAGTTAGCAGCCCGCGGCGAAGGCTGAGAGGAAGGCGAAGAAGTCGTCGGCGTCGATCACGCCGTCGTTGTTGAAGTCGGCGCGGGGATCACCGGCGGCGAAGAGCTGCAGGAAGA
>SLFH01000145.1 GCA_007124345.1 Phycisphaerales bacterium
CATCAACCTCCCCGGCTCGACGCGCGGCGCCGTCGAATCGCTCGAAGCCCTCCTCGACATCCTCCCCCACGCGATCGAAACCCTCCGCGGCGAGGTGCAGGACGACGGGCGTCCCGACGCCACGCCGCGCGTAGGCAGGGTCGTCCGCCACGCCGACCGCACGCCGGAGGCCTGACCCGTGTTCGCCCTGACCGCGGTTCTGCTCGCCCTGATCGCGATGCTGTACGCCTCGGTCGGGCACGGCGGCGCCTCGGGCTACCTCGCCGTGCTCGCGATCACCGGCTATCCGCCCGAGACCGTCCGCGCCACAGCACTGGGCCTGAACATCGTCGTCTCATCGATCGCGCTGGTGCGGTTCGCCCGGCGCGCCGGCCTGCGCCTCGACCTCTTGCTCCCCTTCGCCGCATCCGCCGTGCCGTGCGCCTTCCTCGCCGGGCGGTTCTGGTCGCTCGACGAACAGGCCTACCGCGTCGCGATCGCGCTGGTCCTGCTCTTTGCGGCGTGGCGCCTGGCGATCAAGCCCAAAGACACGGGCGAGAGCCGGCGCAAGCCCCCGCCCCTGCCGGTCGCTCTCGCGATCGGCGCCGTGATCGGTCTCGCCTCCGGGCTCATCGGCGTCGGCGGCGGCATCTTCCTCAGCCCGCTGCTCATCCTGCTGCAATGGGCGACCGCGAAGCAGGCGGCGGGCGTCGCCGCGGCGTTCGTCCTGCTCTCCTCGATCGCCGGCCTCTCGGGGCTCTACCTCCAACTCGGCACGCTGCCGCTGCACCCGGGCGAGTTCACGATCTTTGCGGCGGCCGTCTCGGTGGGGGGCTTCATCGGCGCAGAGCTTGGTTCGGGACGGTTCGACACGCAACTGCTGCGGCGAGCACTCAGCGTCGTGCTCGTGATCGCGGCTCTGAAGCTGGTGCTCGCATGACCCCTGTCCTTCACGCCAGAGACCCGGCCTACATCCTCGCCGGCGGGCGCAGCAGCCGCTTCGGCAGCGACAAGGCCCGCGCGATGCTCGAAGGCCGTCCCCTGATCCGGCGCATCGCGGACATGCTCGAAGCGCGGGGGCACAAAGTCGTCGCCGTCGCTCGTGACGCCGACCGGTACGCCGACCTTGCCATCGAAACCGTCGCCGACATCGAGCCCGACCTCGGCCCGATCGGCGGCCTCGAAACCGCCCTCGCCCACCGCCTGCAAACCAACGGGCCGGGCTGGGCCGTCCTGACTTCCTGCGACCTGATCAATCCCTCGCCCGAAATGCTCGGCACGCTCGAATCCCTGCGCGAGCGGTCGCCCGAGACCGAAGCCGTCGCCTTCAAAGACGACCGCTGGCAACCCTTCCCCGGCCTGTACCACACCCAACTACTCGACCGCCTGCACACCGTCCCCGCCCGCTCCCTGCAGAAACTGCTGAGCGGCGCGAGAGCGGCCGCGGCCGAAGCGCCGAAAGACCTGCGCCAGGCGAACAGGCCGTCGGACCTGGAGGCGTTCGATGGTTCGGATTGATCCGCGATGCCGACGCTTGTTCAGGGTTGACGATCGGCGAACGCCGCGAACCGACGCAGGGCCTCACGGTCTTGTTCATTCAGGCTTGCCCGGTGCTCGACCAGGAACAACGTCGTCTCGGCGTGCTCTGCCGCGAGCTCTTCGGCCTGCTGCGAGTCTTCGATCATCTCGATGATCCGCTCCCAGTCTCTCGCCCGCGACCACGGCATCAACGACATCTGCAGCGCCCGCTCGATCTTCTCCAGATAGATCTCCGCAACCCAGTCCGCGGGCCACTCGGCCTCCATCGCACGACGCACCTCGATCAGCGGCGCGTTCTGTCTGAGATAGCTCGGCCTAGGCGGCGGGTCCCACTGCGGCGGGAAGTCGCTCGCTCGTCGTTCGGACATGAACGCGAGGCCCTCCGCCTCTTGCCCAAAGTTCAGAAGCCTCTCCGCCGCCGCCCGGTTCCGCTGCTCGGGCTGCGCCCAGACCAGCAGCGGCACAAACGCGACGACCGACACCAACGCCAGCACCAGAAGCCCGCCCGGCCGATCGTTCTCCTTCGGCCGCTCGATCTCCGCCCACCGTGGCCGCATAAAGATCAGAGAAGCGAGCGACCCGAGAATCCAGATCGGGGCGGTCAACACCGTGAGTATGAGGATCGAGGTGGTGATGCTCGATATCAGCGCCTCGCGTTCGGAATGGCGGATGCCGCCCATCACATCGATCATCGACGTCGGCGCGAGCAGGATCGCCAGGAACGCGACGAAGTTTGCAAACAGCATCACAAGGAAAAACGACGCGATGTGACCGATGCCGTAGAGCACATGCACGACCCGCACCATCAGCACGACCCGCCAGAGGGCGACGAGCCCGAGCGTCCACAGGTTCGCCTTGATCGCCTCGACGGGGTCCATCATCCGCTCGTAGGGGATCGCGTACAGCCACGCCATCGGCGCGGTCATCCAGAAGAGGGCCAGAAACGAGCGATACGCCTTGCCCGCCTCCGGCGGCTCACCTTCGCCCGAGTGCCTGCGGATCAGCGACGCACAATGCACCAGCAGGAAGAGCACAGTGCCCGAGACGAGCGACGCCGCCAGCGGACGCAGGGCGTGCCACGGCTCGCCGATCA
>SLFH01000268.1 GCA_007124345.1 Phycisphaerales bacterium
CGACTCGATGCTCTTGCTGACCTCTTCGCTGGTCGCGGCCTGCTGCTCGGCCGAGGCGGCGATGGTCTGGATCATCGCGGCGACATCCGAGGCGCTGGTGACGATCCGCTGGAGGCTCTCGCCGGCCTGGGTCGCCAGATTGGCGCCGGTCTTGACCCGCTCGGAGCCGATGTTCATCCGCTCGACCGCCTGCTTGGTCTCGACCTGGATGATCTGGATCGAGTCCCCGATCTCCTCGGTCGCCCGCTGGGTGCGCTCGGCGAGCTTGCGCACCTCGTCGGCGACAACGGCGAAGCCACGACCGTGCTCGCCGGCGCGTGCCGCCTCGATCGCGGCGTTGAGGGCCAGGAGGTTGGTCTGATCGGCGATGTCGTTGATGACCGCGACGATCTGCCCGATCTGCTCGCCCTTCTTGCCCAGCTCGGCGACAGAGTCGGCCGAGTCGGAGACCGCGTCGCGGATGCCGTGCATCCCCTCGATCGTCCGGCCGACGACCTCACCGCCCTCGTGGGCGATCTTGCCGGATTCGTCGGCGTTCTTGGCGGCGTCGGCGCTCTTGCGGGCGACCTCGACGACGCTGGCGGCCATTTCCTCCATCGCGGCGGAGATCTGGGTGATCTGGGCGTCCTGCTCGTTGATTCCTGTCGCGAGCTCCTCGCTCGACGCGGCGATCTCCGTCGACGCCGAGGCGACCTCACGCGTCGCGCCGGCGACATCGCCGATCAGCGTCTGCAGACGCTGCATGAAGGTGTCGAACCAACTGGCGAGCTGGCCGATCTCGTCCTTGCGTTCGAGGTTCAGACGCTTGGTCAGATCGCCCTCGCCCTCGGCGATGTCGCGGACCATCGCGACCATCGAGTTGATCGGGCGGGTGAGCAGCACGCGCAGGATCCAGATAAAGCCGGCGAGCGCCGCCACCACCAGCGGCACGGTCAGCATCGCTGCGCGGCTGGTAAAACCCGCGACCGTCGCGTGAAGATCGTCCATCGGGATCACCAGCTCGTAGGCGCCGTCGACGGCACGCCCGGAGTTGTTGCGGGCCTGGACCTCCGCGTCGGTCAGCAGGGGGTGGCCGTGGGTGATCGCCGTCGGGTGCACATGCAGCGACCGGAGCACGTACATGCTGTTGCTCGATGCGTCGTAGCGGCTGACCATGTTCGGGCCGCCCGAGGCGACCTGGCGTTCGAGCTCGCTGAGCAAGTCGGCGCTGAGCGAACCTCGCCCCGGGCGCAGGTCGTCGAACCGGGCGTTAAACGAGACGACGCTGAAATCGAAGTTCTGGGCTCTGGCCGCGCGCTCTCCCGTCCTCCAAGCGGCGACGAGCGGGATCGAGTTGTAATACTCGGTATCGCGCAGTTGGACACCGGATCGCTCTTGATCCCTCGCCCTCTCCAACAGCGCCTCCCGATCGATCACGCCTTCCTCGAGCTGCGACACCGCGTTCGCCTGGACTTCGTCGATGATCGCGGTGAACGCCACCGCCTTCTCGAGCAAAAGCTCCTCCCCGAGGTCGTCGTACCCGTCGATGAACACCGCGTAGTTCACACCCACTACAACAACCAGCACCGTGGTGACGACGGCGATGATCTTGGTCGAAAGACCGAGCGAACCGAACAGGCGTGTCATGCCTCGTTCCTTTCTGATCCGGTCGGTGCGCAGCCCGACCCCGCGTAATCCCGGGCTGAGGGGGGCCACCGCGACCACCCCGCCCGAAACCGGCCAATCGGAGTCAGTCGGGGGGCCCTTCAGCGTCAACGGAGTTCGAAGGGAGCAATCGGACTCCGACCCCCCCGCCCCGGCGTGTCGGTCCACATCGCGGGGCGTCTGTTTGGGCGGTTTTGCTCCTCCGTCTCACCCTTCCGGCTGCCCGGTTCTGGTGGGGCTTGGGGAGGTGGGTGCTCGCCCCGGGGGCCAGGGCCCTATCCACATCCCCGGCGATTCGGCATCAGATCCGGGCAAAGATCCGATATTTTCGGGAACCCCGCTGGGGGTGGAGGCGTCCAAACCCTCAACCCCGCTCAAGGAGGCCTCGATGCGGACCGTCCCACCGACTGCAGTGCTTCTCGTCCTCTCGATCTTTTTGACCTCGTTGCTCGCCGGCGACGCCCTCGCCCAGCGAGGCGGGGTCGACATGCGCTGGCGATGGCCCGAAGGACGCGAGACCCGGTTCGAGATGGTCGAGGAGATGACCCAGGAAATCGGCGCCGGCACACGCGACGCCAAGACCCGCAAGTGGACGCGGCGCATCGAGTTCGTCGAGAGGGTCGTCCGCGCCGACGAGGAAGAGTCGCTGGTCGAGCGCGAGATCGTCCGCGTCGTCATCGACGCCGACGACCCCGAGGACGGCCGTGTCCGCTACGACTCCGAGCAGCGGGCACGCAGCCCGCACCGTGAGGCCGAGTCGCACCGCCTCGTCCGCCCCTTCGCACGCATGGTCGGCCAGAAGGTTTCGTTCGCGATCACGCCCGACGGGACGGTGACCGACGCACGCGGTGGAGCCGAACTCTTCGGCGCGATGTTCGGCGAGCTCGACCTCGCGGGAACGCCCGGGCTCTCGGTCTCGCCCGGGGGCGGCGATTACCGCTCGCAGATCGAGCAGTCGCTGC
>SLFH01000017.1 GCA_007124345.1 Phycisphaerales bacterium
AGGTCGGGCTGTGCGGGGTTTGTCGCGGCCTGGGCGAAAGCGCGTGCCGCGTTGGTGTTCACGCAGAGCAGGCGCTCCATGTTGTTGCACCAGTAACGCATCCCCAGCGCCGTGTCGCGCCAGATCGGGAAGGTCGGATCGTGGCTCACACCGGACTCGTTGCTGACGATGTCGACGCGGAAGACCTCGAACAGCGGCTCGTAGGTCCGCAGCGGCTCGACCGCGAAAACCTGCTGCGCCGAAACCTCGACGCGGTGCGCGTACAGCCCGAGTTCGTTGGCCAGGTACCCGTCGCCGACATACACCGTGCGAACCCGGTTCTGCCCCGGCCCCTCGCGCAGATCCCCGAAGGGCAGACGCTCGATCCCGACGATCGCGCCGTGGTCGATCTGCACCGGCGGGTCGGCGGGGATCCGGGCGAACCCGCCCCGCAGACGCCCGTCCTCGCCGAGCCAGTCGTAGTGCACCGGCACCTCGGCGGCGGACGCGACACCGAGGGCGCCGGCACAAACAACACTCATGGCGCGGATCGACATACCGAATCGCTCCTTTTACCCCACGCCCTCGGCCGCTGTGTGCGGCGATCGGGACTGCCTCCAAGATACAGGTTCGGGGGACCGGGGCAAGGCGGTTGGCGGCTTTTCAGCCGATCCGCTCCTCTTTCAGCTCGCGGCTCATCAGGCGGTCGATCGCCTCGATCGGGTCCATCCCGTCAAACAGCACCGCGTGGACCGATTCGACGATCGGCATCTCGACCTCGTGGCGGAGGGCCAGGTCGACCACGGCTCTGGTGGTCCAGACGCCCTCGACGACATGGCGGGTGGCGGAGAGGTATTCGTCGAGCTTGGCGCCCCGTCCGAGCGCCTCGCCGCAGGAGCGGTTGCGCCCCTCGGGGCTGAAGCAGCTCGTGGCGAGGTCGCCGACGCCGGCGACGCCGAAGAAGGTATCGGGCCTTGCGCCCATCGCCTCGCCCAGGCGTGTGATCTCGGCGAGCCCGCGAGCGAGCAGGGCGCTCTTGGCGTTGTTGCCCGCCTGGAGGCCGTCGAGGATTCCCGCGGCGATCGCGATCACATTCTTCAGGGCGCCCGCCAGCTCGACCCCGACCAGGTCGTCGTTGGTGTACACGCGGAGCCAGCGGGTGCTGAAGAGCGTCTGGACCCCTTTGGCGAGGGGGGCGTCAGAAGAGGCGGCGATCATCGTCGCGGGAAGGCCCCGGGCGAGCTCGGCCGCGATCGTCGGCCCGCTGAGCGCCCCAAGCGGGCGTTTGCCCAGCACCTCGCCGATGACCTGCGTCGGTCGGAGGAGCGAGCCGTTCTCGATCCCCTTGGCGACCGAGACCATCGAGGTGCCGGGCGCGATGCGGGGGGCGAGGCGTTCGAGCGCCTCGCGGATGTGCTGGACGGGGATCGCGGCGACGATCAGGTCCGCCTTGGCGAGCTCGGCATCATCGAGCACGACGCGGACGCTCTCGTGGAGGGTGAAGCCTTCGAGCCGGTCGCTCTTGCGGGTCTGGCTGAGACGCCCGGCCTCGGTCTGGTCGTGGCCCCAGACGCGGACTCTGGGCACGGGCCGCTCGCCGCTGCCCTTGGCGGGGTCGCCCGAGGTCAAGATCCCGGCGCAGGCGAGACCCATCTGGCCGAGGCCGAGGATCGCGATCTCGGCGGGGCGGCCGGGGGGAGAGAGCGGCGCGTTCGGGTTGGGGTTGGTGTCTGCGGCCATCGGTGACAACATAGAAGATAGCCGACCGGCGGACGTCGAACCGGTCTTCGAACCGGGCCCGGGCCTTTGGCGTACCATCGGCACGGAATCTTTCTCCGGAGGGCCGAGGGCATCCGCCCGGCCTGTGCTGTCGTCGGCGCTCTGCCGACCTCGGCAGGGCCGCACTCCCTCCGCCGACCGATCGCAGACTCGGGCCTCCACGCCCCGCACGGAGCGTCAAGACCATGCATCAGACCGACGGCGACCGCAGCCCCGCGCACAAGCATCATGTGAACGAGTGGGGCGGCCATCAGGGCTGCGCCCACAACGAGATCGCGAAGATCGAGACCTACCTCCCGCTGTATCTGGCGGGCGGGGTGCTCGTGCTCGTGACGCTCTTTTCCAAGGGATTCGGCGGGCTCTTCCCGGGCTTCGGCTTCCTCCCGCCGGACATCGCCGATGTCCCCGCCCTCATCGGCGCGATCATCCTCGGCACGCCACTGGTGCTCGCGGCGATCAAGGAACTCCGCAACCTCACGCCCTCGTCGAGCACGCTGGTCGCCCTGGCGATCGTCGCGGCGCTGGTCACGGGCGAGTACGCGACCGCCGGTCTGCTGGCGTTTGTGCTGCTCCTGGCCGACCAGATCCTCAGCCGCACGGCTTTCGGCGCCCAGCGGGCCATCGAGGACCTGATCAACCTCACGCCGGACATCGCCCGCGTCGTCAAGGAAGACGGGACGGAAGAGGAAGTCGACCTGGACACCGTCAAGGTCGGCATGACCGTCCGCGTGCGCCCCGGCGAGAACCTGCCGGTCGACGGCATCGTGGCCTCGGGGCGCTCGACGATCAACCAGGCCTCGCTGACCGGTGAGGCGATGCCCGTCGAGGTGCAGCAGGGCAGCGAGGTGTACGCCGGCACGAGCAACCTGACCGGCCAGTTCGACATGACCGTCAGCCGCGTGGGCGAGGACACGACCATCGGCAAGGTGACCGAGCTGATCCGCGAGGCGGAGACCAGCCGCACACCCCGCCAGCTGCTCATCCAGCGTGTGAGCGAGTTCTTCGTGCCGATCGCCCTGATGATCGCCGGCTTGGTCTGGTTCATCAGCAGCCAGAGCGATTCGGCCGCGGTCCGCGATCAGGCGGCCCAGCGGGCGATCACGGTGCTCATCGTCGCCTGCCCGGCGGCCCTGCTCCTGGCCAGCCCCTCGGCGATGCTCGCGGCGTTCGCCGCCGCGGCCCGCCTGGGCATCATGGTCAAGCGCGTCAGCACGATGGAGACCGCCGGGAGCTGCGACGCGTTCGTCTTCGACAAGACCGGCACAATGACCACAGGCAAGTTCGAGGTCTCCCGCCTCGTCCCCGCCGAGGGCATCGATGGCGCCGAGCTGCTGCGTGCGGCGTCGGAGGCCGAGGTGCACTCCAACCACCCGCTGGCCCAGTCGATCGTCGCCACGGCCCGCGCCGCCCGAATCGAGCCAGAGGGCACCGACGACTTCGAAGAGATCCACGGGCGGGGCGTCCGCGCCAGGACCGGCCAGGGCGAGCTGCATGTCGGGCGCGCCAAGTGGCTCATCGAGCTCTTCCCCGACATCGAGACACAGATCGTCGACATCGAGCGCAAGATCGAGGGCATGTCGGGCGTGCATGTCGTCCGCGACGGCAAGTACCTCGGCGTCGTCGGCCTTGAGGACAAGGTCCGCCGCGCGACCCGAGGCGTCGTCGGACGCCTCCGCGAGCTGGGCGCACGCACCGTCGCGATCTTCACCGGCGACAGAATCTCGGTCGCCAAGCGTGTGGGCGTCGCCGTCGGCGTCGACGCGATCGAGGCCGAGTGCCTCCCCGAAGAGAAGCACGAGCAGATCCACCGCCTGACCGATATGGGCTACACCGTCATGATGGTCGGCGACGGGATCAACGACGGCCCGTCTCTGGCGGCGGCCGATGTCGGCGTCGCGATGGGCCTTGCCGGCTCTGACATCGCGGCCAACTCCGCCGATGTCGCGCTGATGACCGACGACCTCAGCCGCATCCCGTTCCTCGTCGAGCTGAGCCGCCGCACGAAGCTCATCATCGCGCAGAACATCGCCGCGTCGATCCTGATCGTGATCGTCGGCCTCGTGCTGGCGTCCACGGGCATGCTGGCGGTCCCCGCCGCGGCTCTGTACCACTTCGCCGGCGAGATCTTCGTGCTGGCCAACAGCTTCCGCCTGGTCCGCTTCAGCGAGAACTTCCACTCCTACGAGGAGCCGACGCAGAGCGGTCCCAAGCGCCGCGAGGCGAGCATCCGCAACCTCAGCACCGCGCCCCAGCCTGCCTGATCTTCAGCACAGTCAAAGAGATAAGGGCGGACGCTCCGGCGTCCGCCCTGTTTCATGTCAACCGATGAACGCCCCGCAAGGACGCCGACCTCTGAGCGCAGCGAAGAGTCGGGTCATCACCCCACACCCCCTACAGCACTGTCCCTGTCAGGATCAGGATCGAGATCCCGAAGTAGATCAGCAGGCCCGAGACATCCATCAGCGTGGCGATCAGCGGAGCCGAACTCGCCGCCGGGTCGACACCGAGCCTCTCGAGCAGCAGCGGCAGCGACGAGCCGACGATCGCCGCCCAAGTGACGATCGCAAGGGTCGAGCACCCGATGGCCGCACCCACCTGAAACGCGTAATCGCCCTCGGTGATCCCGAGGATCTTGATCGCCTGAACGATGACGAAGCCGAGCACCCCGAGGCCGAGTCCGAGGCAGGCCCCCGTCAGCAACTCTCTCGCCGCGACCTTCGGCCACAGGCCGGGCCGGACCTCGCGAAGGGCGAGCGCTCGGATGAGCAGGCTGGCGGTCTGCGTCCCTGTGTTCCCGCCCGTCGAAATGATCAGCGGGATAAACAGCGCGAGGATCACCGCCTCTTCGAGCTGCGCCTCGAAAGCGCTGATCACGCTGATCGTCACCGTCTGAAAGAGAAAGAGCACCACAAGCCAAGGCATGCGCTTGCGGAGCATCGTGACCAGACCCGTCGAGAGGTACCGGTCGTCGAGCGTCGCCACGCCGCCGAGCTTGTGGATGTCCTCGGTGGCCTCTTCCTCGGCGATGTCGGCGACATCGTCGAAGGTCACGATGCCCAGCAGCACCCCGTTGGCGTCGACCACCGGCAGGGCCGACCGGTCGTAGTCGTTCAGCTTGCGGACAGCCTCTTCCTGATCGTCGTCGACGCGCAACGCGATGAAGCGACCGTCGAGCAGCTCGGCCACCTTCGTCTCCGGATCGGCCAGCAGCAGCTTTCTGATGTGCAGCTCGTCGGCCAGCCGGTGCTTGGAGTCGATCACGAAGACCCAGTTGAGGGTCTCCGCGTCGTGCCCGTACCGCCGGATGTTCTCCAGCGCCTTGGAGACTGTCCATTCGGGCCGGATCCGGACATACTCCGGGCTCATCAGCCGCCCGACCGATTCGACCGGGTAGCCCATGATGAGCTGGGTGTGGCGGCGGGTCTCGGGGCTCAGCCGCTCCATCATCACCCGAGCGACCTCCGAGGGCAGGTCCTCGAAGAGGGCCGCGAGGTCGTCGGGGTTCATGTCTTCAAGAACGCGCCAGGCCCGCTCCTCGCCAAGCTCGCTGATGATCTGTTCCTGCACCTCTGGGTCGAAGTGCGAGAAGACATCCGCCATCTCGTCGCTGGGCAGGATGCGGAACGCCAACGCCGCCTGCGGCGGATCGAGCTCGGCCAATAGATCCGCGACATCGTGCGGATCGAGCCCCCGCAGGGCCTCGCGCAGGTCGCGGTAGCGACGCTTCTCCAGCAGCTCGATCAGTTCCGGCAGCAGCAGATTCGCGGTCGGATTCATAAACAGACTTTAGCGACCGCCCCCGCCCGGGCCCGCTCCGCCGCCCCGCTCACAGCCCGACCAGCACGCCAAGATCCGAAATCCCGATCGGCTCCTTGGTGAAAAACGGCTCGGCGTGCGTCACGCCGATGCGGCTCCCGAAGTACCGCGCCGACGCCTCCACCCACTCCACCACGCCCCGGTTCTTCTCCGGCAGCACGAACTGCGTCCGGTACGCACGGATCGAATCCAGCTTGGAGTCGAGACACCCCGTGATGTCCATCACGAAGCTTGGGTCCGCCACCCAGCGCAGGTGCGTCGCGTAGTAGTAGAACAGCCAGCGCGGATAGCACGCCTCGCCCGGCGTCATCCCCTCGGGGGTCGGCATCTCCAGCTTCGTCAGCTTCGCGTCGAAGCGCGCGTCCTCGACGATCCGCGTCACCGCCCGATGGTCCGGGTGGGCGTCCTCGAAGTACGGCGCGAAGACCACATCGCTTTGGTGCGCCCGCATCACGCCCGCGACCGCGTGGCGGGCCGCGATCGTGTGCTCGACGAACCGGTTCTTCAGCCCGATCGTCACCCGCCGCACGGGCTTACCGCCGGGGTGCTCCGCCGGGTCGGGCGAGAGGATCTTCGCGGCGGCCTCTGCCTCGGCGGCCCGGGTCACGGGGTCGCCGTAGGGCGTCGGCTCCCCGTCGGTGATGTCCAGCAGGAGCACATCGTGGCCAAGCGCGGCCATCTTGGCGATGGTCCCGCCCATGCCCAGTTCCTGATCGTCGGGGTGCGGCCCGACCACGAGGATGTTCGCCATTGCGCGTGCTCCGCGAGTGGGGGGAGAAGCAGGCTCAGTCGGGCCGGTCGGAGACGACGATCAGCCCGTAGAGGGTTGGCCCGTTCTCTCGCTCGACCTCGAGCTGGGCGAGGAACAGGCGGTCGGGCGAACGCGTCGCCCAGAACCCGCCCGGCCTGAACCCCTCGCCGAACTCGTCGCGGAACTCGTCGAGCCGGTACGAGCGGCTCTCGCCGACCGCCAGCGGCTCGATCGGCCGGCTGAACCACCGGTTCAGCCAGAGGGTCGCCGGTCCGAAGCTCCGTGCCGTGGTGTTGGTGAACTCGACCTGCCCTTTGCGCCTGAAGACCTGGATGTCCAGCGTCTCGCCCTGCGCCACCTCGGCGGGGTAGGGCCTCGCGTGGGTGGTGTCGATCCGCGTGCCGGCGCACCCGCCGAGCACCGCCGCCGCGAGCAAAATGGCGAGAACACACGCCGGCGTCCGAGAGCGCTCGGCCCGCCCGCGCTCGTCCCGCCACTGCCCTTGAGATCGATGTCGCATCGGTTCCCTTTCCTATCGTCTGGCGATGGGCTGCAGCACAGGCAACGCCACCCCGCCGACCCCGGCGATCGCCCCCGGCTCCGAGGAGATCGACGCCGCGGCTGTCGCGCGCGAGCTCGGCGAGCACGGGCCCGACCCGCGCCTGACCGACATCGTTCCCGCCTTCGACGCCCCGTTCTTCCAGGCCGGCCTTGCAGGATACTCCGACGCGGCCATGCGCATCGTCGCCCGCCGACACGGCTGCCCGCTCTGCGTCACCGAGGCCCTCCTCGACCGCACCCTCCTCGCCGGCGGGCGGGGCTTCGCCAAGGCCGACCTCGGCGAGCTCTTCGACAATGTCCCCGGCGGCGAAGACGACCACCCCCTCGTCGGCCAGATCATGGGCTCCGACCCCCCCGAGATGGCCGCCGCCGCCCTGAAGATGATCGAGCAGGGCGAACGCCCCGACCGCGTCTACCGCCAGATGGCCGAGACCGCGCCCGGCGAGACCCCTGCAGCGCCCGCCGGCGAGACAACGGGCCCGGAGCACGCCGAGACCTTCGCCGCCATCGACATCAACCTCGCCTGCCCGGTCAAGAAGATCGCCCGCAAGGCCCGCGGCGGGCACTGGCTCGCCGAGCCCGAGGGCGCCATCGCGATCGTCCGCGCCGTGCGAGACGCGCTGCCGAGCCGCGTGCCCGTGACGATCAAGGTCCGTCGGTCTTTCGACGACACGCCCGAGATGGCCCGGAACTTCGACCGGATCATGGACGCGTGCTTCGAGGCGGGCGTCGCGTGGGCGACGGTGCACGCGCGGACGGTCCAGCAGAAGTACATCGGCCCCAGCCGCTGGGACCTCTTGCGCGAGATCGTGCGCAAGAACCCGGGGCGCGTGCTCCTCGGCTCTGGCGACATATGGTCGGCTCCGGACATCTTCCGGATGCTCCGCTACACGGGCGTGGCCGGCGTGAGTGTGGCTCGCGGGTGCATCGGCAACCCGTGGATCTTCCGCCAGGCCCGCCAGATGATGGCCGGCGAGGCGCCGACTGCGCCGACGATCGACGAACAGCGCGAGGTGCTGCTGAGCCACTTCGAGCTTGCGCTGGGTGTCAACGCGCAGATGCGCCGCCCCGAGCTGCACACCGCCAAGGCGATGCGCAAGTTCGGCATCCGCTTCGCCGCCCACCACCCAGAGGGCGAGATCGTCCGCCGCGCCATGATCGCCGTTGAGAGCTTGGACGACTGGCGAAAGGTGCTCGACGAGCACTACAACGCGCGCGACAAGATCACCGCTTCGTAGTCACGCCCAGCTCCGAAGGAGCGGACGAACCTTGCCACGGGCGCCGCGAGGCAAAGCCGAGCAAGCCCGTGGAAAGCGACCACCGACCTCGCACGCGAGGTCAGTGAGTTGGACAAACAAGCACGCGATCAGATCCGCCTACTGCACCGACTCACGCCAGCCGCGACGCCCGCGATTCCCTGCGGCTCTCACCCTTGTCGCTCTGGTACGAGATGCGGCCGTGGTAGATCGAGGCGACGGTCTTGCTGATCGACTCGGTGATCGTCCGCAGCTCCGCCAGCGTCAGGTTGCACTCGTCGAACTGGCCGTCGAGCAGGCGCCGGTCGGCGATCGTTCGCACCAGCGTCTCGATGCGAGAGGGCGTCGGCTCGGCGAGCGTGCGCGTGGCGCTCTCGATCGCGTCGGCGAGCATGAGGATCGCCACTTCCTTGGTCCTCGGGCGCGGACCGGGGTAGCGGTACTCGAACTCCTCGGGCCCTTCCAGCGATGGCGGGGCTTGGGCCGTCGCGACGACCTTGCCCTCTTCGGCGGCTTCCTTCTGGGCTTTCTCCGCCTTCCGCTGGGCAGCCTGCTCCTGCGCCTGTTCCTGCGCTCGGCGGTAGAAGTACTCGACGAGCGTCGTCCCGTGGTGCGCCTCGATGAAGTGGACGACCGGCTTGGGCAGCCCGTACTCGCGGGCCATCTCGACCCCGTCCTTGACATGGCCGACAATCACCAGCAGGCTCATCGCCGGGCTGAGCTTGTCGTGCTTGTTGGGGCCGCCCGCCTGGTTCTCCACGAAGTACTCGGGTTTGCTCATCTTCCCGATGTCGTGGTACAGCCCGCCGACATAGGTCAGCAGCGAGTCGGCCTTGATCGAGTCGGCCGCGGCTTCGGCGATCGACGCCACATTCAACGAGTGGTTGTAGGTGCCCGGGGCGCGCATCTGCAGCTCGCGAAGCAGGGGCTGCTTCGGGTCGCGCAGCTCCACCAGCGACATGCCGGTGGTGATGTCGAACACACGCTCGATCGTCGGCAGGATAAACATCGTCAGCGCCGCGACGAACACGCCCGTCACCCCCGCCAGGAACGCGTCGCGCCCCGCCTGCCCCAAAAGCGCCGGCGTCACCGGGCCCTCCAGGAGGTCCGCCAGCGCCGAGCCCAGGCCCAGCGTCACCGCCAGCGCGATGCCCATGCGGATCAGCGTGTTGCGGCTGCGGATGTCGGGCAGATGCCAGACCGCCACGCCGATCCCAGCGCCCATCAGCGCCAGCGTCGAGAGCGGCGCCCCCGTCGACAGACACACCAAAAGCGCAAGCAGCCCGCCGACGGCCAACGCCGTCCGCTGGTCGTAGGCGATCACGATGATCACCGCGGCGAAGATCACCGGCGCTGTCAGCGTCACCACCGAAAGCTGCGGGAATACCACTGTTCCCAGGCACGAGAACAGCGTCGCCAAACCGAGCAGCCCCGCCATCCAACCCATCCGACGCGGGCTGAGGCGCAGGAGCGGGCAGAACATCGCGCAGTACACCGCCCCCGCGATCAGCAGCAGCCCAACGCCGAGCCCGATCGAAAACCGCTTGATCGCCAGCGTCCACGCCGGACGCTGCTCGCGGAACCGCGCCATCTCGATCTGGTGCAGCTCGAACTGCGAGGCGCTGAGCACATCGCCCCGCCGGAAAATGATCGTGCCCCGAGGCACCTCGCGGCGCTGGGCGGGCACCGCCTCGGCAGCCCGCTGCTGCGCCTCGATTGTCGCGGTCTCGTCGAAGCGGTAGGTCGGCTTCGGGTCGATCTGGAGCCGCGCCGCGACCACCTCCGCCTGCCCGTCCCTGAACCCCGCCGCCCACGCCAGACGCGACGCCTCACGCTCGAGTTGGCGCCGGTCGGCGAGGTTGATCGCCGACTCGTCAGAAACCGGCCGGTTGACGCGCCCGCGCAGCTCGATGAACTTCTCGCCCCGCAAACCCACCTGGCTCTCGCGCTGCCAGGTCTCCTCGTCGAGGATCGGCG
>SLFH01000186.1 GCA_007124345.1 Phycisphaerales bacterium
ATGGCCGGGAAATGACTCGGGCCCGCGCACTCCGCGGCCCGCTGGAAAGGATAGTCTCGCGTGCAAGCCGCGTTGGTATACATCAAAGACGGCAAGATCGATTCCGAAGCCTCCCTCAAGCCCGGGCGCACCGTCGTCGGTCGCGACGAAGGCTGCCAGATCCGCATCCCCGTCGCCTCCGTCTCCCGCAAACACTGCGAACTCTCCGACGAAGGCGGCACGCTGAAGATCCGCGACCTGGACTCCTCCAACGGCACCTTCGTCAACAACAAGAAGGTCGGCGAGGCCGAGCTCACGCCAGGCGATGTGCTCAACATCGGGGGCTACACCTTTGTCGTGAAGATCAACGGCCAGCCCGCTGAGATCGACGCCTCGGCGATCAAGACCCCCGCGCCCCCGCAGGCCGCCCAGAAGTCCACCAAGGCCGACGCCGCGCCAGGCAAGAAGGAAGACGCCGGCAGCGTGCTTGACGACATGGACTTCGACCCCGACGACAGCAGCATCTCCGACTTCGACTTCGATTTCGGAGACGACGACGAAGCGCCCAAGCTCTGACGCCCCAAGGCGCCAGCGTCGTTCAGTCAGGCAAGCACAAGCCGCGGGGAATTCAAGCCTCCGCGGCTGTTTCGTTGCGCCCCCCGCCCAGCGCCGAAGGGCTGACCAAGAACGCGACGGGGGGCACGCCCCTCGCCTCGCCCAGGCGCACAGCGGCCTCACGCTCTTCCCCCGACAACCTCAACTTACGGGAAAGCGCGCCGAACGCGTACCCCTCCGGGTCGCGCCGGATCGCCCGATCGCGCAAGAGCCACAGCGTGACCAACGTCGACACCGCCGCCAGCGCCCCTGAAACAACCAGCACCCACCACAACCAGTCGCCCTTCGGCGTCGGCGGAGGCTCGGCGCCTTCGAGCCGGATCTGCACGATCAATCCCAGCAGGCTCACGAGTGGACCTCCTCGCTGCCGACGGGCGTGAGCCTGAGCAGCAGGCGGCGTGCGCACCCCATCGCCCGACGCCGAACCCGTTCGTCAGGGTCTTCGCCCGCGATCGAGACGATCCGCTCGGCCAGCCGCCGAGTCTGCTCGTGGGCCGACGCCGGGGCGTCGCCGGGCTCGATCAATCCCGGTGCTCGCTCGGCCAGCCAGACGCCCGCGAGGCGGTGGGCCCACCTCGGATCGCCGAGCATCGCCTCGATCTGCGCCGATGGGCCCCCGCTGTCGCCGTCGGCCGATGCCGCCCCGACCGCCAGCAGCGACCGCAACGCCCCCGCCCGCACCCGGTGGTGGTCGTCGGACTTGAGCTCCAGCAGCACCCCAATTTCCTGTGGCGGATGAGGGGTGTGGGGCGTTGGGCGTGGGGCGTGGGGTGCGGGCGAACCACTGGCGAACACGCCGCCAGTGCCACACGAACCCGCGAGCGAGCGGAGCACACGCCGGCCGATCGCATCGGCGGCGTTGGCCCGGACCCGTCCGTCCGCGTGCGAGAGGCAGAAGTGCAGGGCCCGGAGGGATTCGGCGCTGTCGAGTTCGCCCAAGGCTCTCGCTGCGGTCGCCGTCAGCTTTTCAGCCTGCTCGCCCGAGGGCAGGCGTGCGGCTTCGATCAGTTCCCGCTCGATCTTCGAGCACACGCCGAGCGTTCTGGCGACCATCACCGCCCCGCACCGGCCCTCGATCGGTCCCGACCCCACCACCGCTGCGAGCTGCTCGAAGAAGGCATCGGGGTGCCGCTGGAGCATGCGCCGGGCGACGAGGCGCGACGACGGCGAGGCGTGGTTCCAGGGCGTGTGCCGGTCGTGCTCGTCAGGGGCGAGCTCGCGAACACCTGCGTGCGGGCTCCTCCGAAGGTGGCCGGCGAGGCGAAGTCGCTGGCCCGCTCCGGGCCCGACCGACGACGACAGCCACCCCTCGGCCCCGACGGTCGAACACCGCAACACCGCCGAGCGGGCGATCGCTCCGTCGACGTCGAAGCAGTAGTCCGAAAGCTCCGACGGATCGCAGACGCGCGACGCGTTGAACCGGACCAGCCGATCGGTGTCCGCCAGCAAAGGCGAGAGCGCCAGGCGGCGGGCCGGGCCGGGCGGCGTCAGCGCGTCGATGAACCGAGGCAGCCCACGCCTCGCCTCTGAAGGCAGGTGTTCGAGTTCTTCGGGCAAGGGCAGCGGCCCGCCCGGCGCAAGGCGGCTCTGCCCCTCGGCGTCCCCGCCCGACCTGGTGCGCTTGACCTCGATGCTCCGCAGGGCCACGACGCGGGAGGGGCGCAGTGCAAGATGGGCCTCGGCGAGCACGGCGTCGTGGTCCAGCGTTCCCCCGGCGCGGGCGATCCTGTCGCGGGCCGGGCGGGCGAAGCGTCGATCGGCAAGCAGCCGCCATGCCGCTCGCCTGGCCGCGGGCGCCCTCGACCACCGCAGGACACCCCGGGCGGCGGTCACGCCCGGGTGCTCGCCCGGCGAGAAGAGTCGTGCGAGGCGTTCGCCCGATGGGCCCGAAGGCAGGCCCTTGGGCGAGGCGAGCACCAGCAACGCCGCGAGCAGCACGCCCTTGCACCGGTGCTGGGCGAACCGCCATCCGGCCTCGGCCAGCTCCGAGCTGAGGAGATCGAGTCCATCGTCATCGGGCGGGAGCGAGCGCTGCGGGGCGGACGCCGAACCGGCAAGCGAAGGGTCGACCCATCCGGCGGGCAGGTCCGGGCGGACGCGGAGGGCCATCGCGAGCAGGGCCCGCTCGGCCTCTTCGTGGGCTTCGTGGGCCGCGGGATCTTCGGAGGAGAGGATCGCCCCGACCGCGCGGGCGAGCTCCGGGAGGGCCAAGGCAGCCGCGGCACGGGCCAGCGCAAGCGGATCCGTGCGCAGGAGCGAGTCCGCCGCGGCGGCCCAGCGGCCCTCGCACGCCTCGGCCGTCGAGCTCCTGACGCCAGATGGGAGGGAGGGCCATGCCCGCAGCAGAGCGACGAGCGCCCCGTCGGCGCTGCGTCGGGCCCTGGCCGAGACTCGGCCCTCGGGAAGGAGGGCGAGTTCGAGCAGTTCGAGGGTGAGCCGCTCGCGCTCGGCATCGGAGGCGACGCGGAGCCCCGCGACGAGCGCCGCCAGCCTCGCGGGGCGGGGCAGGGCGCGGACGATGCGGATGCGATCCTCCAGTGTTTGGGCTTTACCGATCACGCCATCGTCATCCTTGTGCGGCGGAACGCCCTTCCGTAGGCATCATTCTCGGAAAACTGTGCAACAGGTTGTGGAACCGACAGGAACTCTTCAATATGTTGAGCATATCCGTCCGTTTCGGGTAGAATGCGTCGATCGGTAGGCGGCCCGCGGCTGCGTCGCCGCGGGAACCAAGAAAAAGTGCTTGGGGTCAAGAGGGTGTCCGGCTATAGTGCATTCTCCCCTGATCGGTCTCCGCTGGCGTGCGGGTGCAGCGATCGGGAGCACCGGATCGGTCGCGCGGCATGCGATCCGAGCAAACACCCTCCGAACCCCAGCGGGGTCAATCAACAGCCGACGCAGCGCGTCGAGCTGTGGGGACAACGCGGATGAACCCTCAGACCAAGTCCAATAGCCTCCAATCCTACCAAACAATCCTCTATGACCGGGCCCTTCACCCGGAACTCTTCCCGCTGCGCGAGCGGCGGGTGGTTCGCCACGGCGCCTACGAGGCCGAGCTCTGGCTCATGCCCGGCGGGCACCTCTTCCGCTTCGAGTTCGGCACGATGTGCGCCTCGGAGCTGGTGACCGACCAGGAAGGCAACCTGCCCGACTCTGGCGTGCTCAGCGCCTTCCTCTGTGCTGGCGAACGCGACTTCGAGCACCGCTTCCCCAAGGCCAAGGCCGGGTACATGACGACGGTCCAGACCGAGACCCTCTCGGAAAACCTCTACATGGCCACCTACGAGGAGATGATGGACCACGCCCGCGAGGCGGAGGCAATGAGCTTCGCTTGGCACGACTCGGGGCCCTGTCTGAGCGTGCTGGATGTGCAGCGGTACAGCCGCGAGATCCACATGCAGAGCTACCACCTGATCGCCGCCGGGGGCGTGGTGCTCAGGACGCAGTCGATTTTCGAGCATGAGCTGGCTTAGTTGGACTGTCTGCATCGCCGGCCTTCGCCGGCGAGAGGTCGGCCGCGCTCTGATCCTGATCCTGCCGGTCTGCTGGCACAAGACTGCGCGGGATCTGGCCGATATGCTTGTGGCCATGACGACCGGACCTCGGACCATCTCGTTCGATGAGCGAATCTCCTCGCCCCGCTGAGGGGTGGGTTGTCGCCGGTCTGTCCGACCACCATCCAGCAGCGGGGCTCGCGGCGCCTTCCGGCTCATCGCTGGCAGGGTCTGTTGCGCCGATACCATCCGGGCCTACAGGCCCGATTCCAGAACCGACCGACCCGGCTCGGCGAACCGGGCCACCCCCGAGATTCACCCCACCCGCGAGCGCGGGGCGATCGATTGTGAAGCAGCCGAAAGCGAGCCATCGCGATGTCCGACGCCGTGCAGAAGCCCAAGAACGCCTACAAGCAGACGCTGAACCTGCCCAAGACGGCCTTCCCGATGAAGGCCAACCTCGTGCAGAACGAGCCCGCCAGCGAGCAGCGCTGGAACCAGGCCGGGCTGTACAAGAAGCTGATCGAGGGCCGGGCCGAGGCCGAGGGCTTCGTCTTCCACGACGGTCCCCCCTACGCCAACGGATCGATCCACCTCGGGCACCTGATGAACAAGTGCCTGAAGGATTTCGTCGTGCGCACACAGGCGATGCTCGGGCGCAACTGCCCGTTCGTGCCGGGGTGGGACTGCCACGGCCTGCCGATCGAGCACAAGGTGCTCACCGAGATGATCGAGTCGGGCAAGGCCTCCAAGCTCGAATCGCTCGATGAGGACAACCGTCGCCTGGCCATCCGCGGGGCCTGCAAGAACTACGCCGAGAAGTACCAGAAGGTGCAGGCGGGGCAGATGCAGCGTCTGCTCACGCTCGCCGACTACGACGATCCGTACCTGACCATGCACCCGGCGTACGAGGCGTCGGTGCTCGAAGTCCTCGCGGGGATGGTCGAGAAGGGGCTGGTCTACCGCGCCCGCAAGGCGGTGCACTGGTCGATCGCCAACGAGACGGCGCTCGCCGAGGCGGAGCTTGAGTACCAAGAGCGCGAGGACATCTCCGTCTTCGTCGACTTCGAGGCCGAGAGCGCAAGCGCGGTCTACGAGGCCTTCGGCGTCGCCGAGGACGAACGCCCGGGCATGACCCCGAGCTTCATGATCTGGACGACCACGCCCTGGACGCTCCCGGCGAACCTCGCGCTGGCGGTCAACCCCCGCTACACCTACGCGCTGGTGCAGGTCGACGGGAATCTGACGGTGCTGGCCGAGGATCTGGTCGAACAAGTGACCAAAGCCGCCAAGGCCGAGGATGTGCGCGTGCTGGCGACGGTCGGCGGCGAGAAACTGCTCGGCCTGCGCTATTGCCACCCGCTCAGAGACACGCCCCCAGCGCCCGACGAGGCCGAGGCGTCGCGCGTCGACCCATCGAAAATCTGGTCGGTCGTCGCGGCGGACTATGTCACGCTCGAAGACGGCACCGGCCTCGTCCATACCGCGCCCGGCCACGGCGCCGAGGACTACCAGACCGGCCTGCGCGAAGGGCTCCCCGTCTACTGCCCCGTGCTCGAAAACGGGACCTACGACGAGAGCGTGCCCGAGTGGCTGCAAGGCATGAGCGTCTGGGAGGCCAACGAGCAGGTCACCGAGCACCTGCGCGACAGCGGGCATCTGTTTCACGACAACAAGTTCATGCACTCCTACCCCCACGACTGGCGGAGCAAGACGCCGGTGATCTTCAGAGCCACCGAGCAGTGGTTCGTGGGCGTCGACCAGGCGTACGAGGTCGGTGGCGAGAAGGCGACGCTGCGCGAGCGTGCGATGAAGGCGATTGACCCGGCCGGGCCCGACGCGGTGCGCTTCATCCCCGAGTGGGGGCGCAACCGCATGCGCGGCATGCTCGAGTCGCGACCGGACTGGTGCATCAGCCGCCAGCGCGCCTGGGGTTTGCCCATCCCCGCGTTCCATACCCCCGGCGGCGAGACGCTGATGACCGGCGCGACTGTCCGCGCCGTCGCCGAAGCGGTGCGCAAGCGCGGCTCCGACGCATGGTTCAGAGAATCGCCGGCGGAACTGCTCGCGGGCTACGACCCGGCCTCGGACCCCGACGCGCCGGCGGATGTCGATCTGTCGACTCTGAAGAAGGGCGGGGACATCCTCGATGTCTGGTTCGAGTCGGGCTGCTCGTGGAACGCGGTGATGCGCCAGCGTTCTGGCGGCGCCGACTACCCGATCGAGCTGTACCTGGAAGGCTCTGACCAGCACCGCGGCTGGTTCCAGGTCTCGCTGCTGTGCGCGCTGGCCGAGACGGGTCGGCCGCCCTTCAAGGCTGTGCTCACCCACGGGTTCATGGTCGACAAGGACGGGCACAAGCTCAGCAAGAGCAAGGGGCACACGATCGAGGCCCTGTTCAAGGACCACGGGGCGGATGTGCTCCGCTGGTGGGTCAGCTCGTTGAGCTACGAGGGAGATGTCAAGGTCGATGAGGCGTTCTTCAAGCTTGCGGGCGAGAGCTACCGCAAGGTGCGCAACACGCTGCGCTTCCTCCTGAGCAACCTCGACGGGTTCGACCCGACCAAGGACGCGGTCGCCCTCGACAGCCTTCACCCGACATCGCCCGACGCGTGGGTGCTGGGCGAGTACGAGAAGGTGCGCGACAGCGTCACCAAAGCGATGCAGAACTATCAGTTCGCCAAATCGCACAAGACGCTGTTCGATCTCTGCAACGACACGCTCAGCGCCGTGTACCTCGCGGCGGTCAAGGACCGGCTGTACTGCGACAAACCCGACGCCCCGAGGCGCAGGCGGACGCAGACGGCGATCTACGAGATCGCAAGCGGGCTGTGCAGACTGCTCGCGCCGGTGCTCTGCCACACGGCCGACGAGGCGTGGCGCGAGCTGCGTTCGCTCTCGGGCGACAGCGACGCCTGCGTGCATCTGGAGACCTTCCCGGAGAAACTCGAAGTCGAGGTCAGCGAGGCGTGGCCGGCGCTGATGGAGCTGCGCGACAGGGCGCTGGCGGCGATGGAGAAGGCCAAGGCCGGCGGCATCGAGAACCCGCTCGACGCGGCACTCACACTGCCCGACCCGGAAGGGAAGTTCGGGGGCTTTGAGCACGACGACCTGGCGGACCTTCTGGGCGTCAGCCGCATCGCGTTGAGAGCGGATGGCGAGATCGAGGTGCAAGACCTGCGCAACGAGCCCCGCTGCGAGCGGAGTTGGAAGCGGACGCCCGATGTCCGCGAGCGTTCCGACGGGGGCGTGCTTTCAGAGCGCGATGCGCAGGCCGTGGGTGTGGAGTAGCAGCCCGAAAGGTGGCGCAGCTCGCCGAGCCGTGTCTGGTTCTACCGCTTCCAGGCGCGACCATGGGACACGGCTCGGCGAGCCGTGCCACCCTGACTTCTCGGACTACGCCGATGCCTCCGCGAAACGCGCCGCCCGCCCGAACCGGTGATGCGACGGGGCATCGGTTGTGCCGGGGCATCATCGCCCTTGAGGCGGGCGTGGCTCGGGCCGATGGTCCGGGTGATGCACCACCCTCAGAACAACCCGGACCCCGATCAGCCGCGTCGCCCGCTGCCCAACGCGATCATCCGCAAGGCCGATCCGGGCGATCAGACCGAGTTTCTCGAGGCGCTCGCGCACGAGCTCAACGGGCTGCTCGACGGCTCGATGCGTTCGCTGGCCCTGGCGATGCGTCAGCTCGCCAAGGCG
This sequence comes from Phycisphaerales bacterium, assembly GCA_007124345.1. Classification (GTDB taxonomy): domain Bacteria; phylum Planctomycetota; class Phycisphaerae; order Phycisphaerales; family UBA1924; genus SLFH01. The sequence continues at coordinate 7,791 of SLFH01000186.1, forward strand.
GAAGAGGCGGCGGCCGGGACTGATGCTTCCACCGTGCCCCCCGCCGAAGCGGGCGCTTTAGAGTCGGCCCAGGAGCGTCTGGCGACGGTGCAGCAGTCGCTGGACCGGATGTCGGATCTGGTGCACGCCGCGATGACCAGCGCCGCGACCTCGATCGGTTCGGCGCTCGTGCCCGGGGGCAAGCCGGTGGTGCTGGCGGAGGCGATCCGGCACGCGATCGAGGTCGTGCAGCCGGGCGACAAGCCGGGGCTGAAGATCGATCTGCAGATCGGCGAAGGGGCGCGCAAGGCTTCGGCGGGCGCGCTCTACGCCGTCGTGCTCAACGCCCTGCGCAACGCGGCCGAGTCGATCAACAGCGCCGGGGGCGAGGGGACGATCCGCGTTCGTGCGGCTCTGGCTTCGGGCGAGCGCGAAGGGGGCGACATCCTGCTGGAGATCGAGGACGACGGGCCGGGCCTGCCCCCGGGGATCGAGCCTGCGGACCTTTTCCTGCTGGGTGTCGGAACGCGGGGCTCGGGGATCGGGCTGGCGCTGTGCGCGAAGGTGGTCACCGAGATGGGCGGGACGATCACGATCTCGGCGGGTTCTGGGGGAGGTCGACGCCCGGGTGCGCTGTTGCGTGTGCGCTGCCCGGCGCCGGTCGAGCCTTCCGACACGATCGGGGGCGCGTGAGGCGTGGCCGAGGACCGTCCCGGCGTGCTGGTGGTCGACAACGACCCGATCGTCGCCGAATCGCTCGCCGAGTTTCTCTCTCAGGAGGGGTACCGAGCATCGACCGCGTGCGGGGGCGAGGAGGCGCTCCGCGCGATCGCGGCCAGCGTCGAGTCGGGCTCGCGCTTCCAGGTCGTGCTCAGCGATGTCTCGATGCCCGGCATGGACGGGATGGAGCTGTTGCGGCAGGTGCGGGCCAAGCACCCGTCGCTGGCGTTTGTGGTGATGACCGGGTACGGGGCGATCGAGTCGGCGGTCGAGGCGTTGCGTGCCGGGGCGAGCGACTACCTGACCAAGCCGATCGTCGACGCCGAGCTCCGCGTCGCGATGGAGCGGGCGATGCGCGAGCAGGCGCTGCGCGTCGAGAACTCGACGCTGCGGCGGAGGCTCGACAAGCACGAGGGCTTCGAAAACATCGTCGGCGCCGATCACCGGATGCGCAGGGTGTTCGAGCTGGTCGAGGCGGTGGCGCCCAGCCGCACGACCGTGCTGATGACCGGCGAGAGCGGGACGGGCAAGAGCCTGATCGCGCGCGAGATTCACCGGCGCAGCCCGAGAGAAAAAAAGCCATTCGTTGAGCTCGCGTGCGGGTCGATCCCCGAGACGCTGCTGGAGAGCGAGCTGTTCGGGCATGTCAAGGGCGCGTTCACCGGGGCGCACGCCGACAAGCGGGGCCGATTCCAGGCGGCCGATGGCGGCACGCTTTTCCTCGACGAGATCAACTCCGCCAGCCCGGGCATGCAGCTCAAGCTGCTGCGGGTTCTACAGGAGCGACGGTTCGAGCCTGTGGGGTGTTCAGAAAGCATCGAGGTCGATGTGCGAGTCGTGCTTGCGAGCAACCAGGCGCTGGAGGATCTGGTCGCCGACGGGCGGTTCCGTCAGGACCTGTACTACCGCATCAATGTGGTGAAGATCGACCTGCCGCCCCTGCGCGATCGGGTGGGCGACATCCCGCTGCTCGCCGAGCGGATGCTGGCCGAGTTTGCCTTGGAGCTGAACAAGCAGCTCGTCGGATTCTCGGGCGAGGCGATGGATGCGCTTCGCCGGTACCCGTTCCCGGGCAATGTGCGCGAGCTGCGCAACGCGGTGGAGCGTGCGGCGGTGCTCAGCCGTTCGCCGACGATCCAGCTCGGTGACTTGCCGCAGACGATCAGCGGCGGCGACTCGCCCCTGGCCGACCGCATCACGGAGGCGGACGACAAGGCGTGGGAGCCGATGCCGCTGGCCGAGGCGCTGCGCGAGCCGGAGCGGAAGATCATCCTCAAGGCGCTGGAGGCGAACGACTGGAACCGCCAGCAGACCGCCGACGAGCTGGAGATCAACCGCACGACGCTGTACAAGAAGATGAAGCAGCTCAACATCGACGCCCCGCCGGACAGGCGGGCGGGGTGATCGGCGGATTTGAAACGGCCCAACTCTCTTCGTGGCCCAGCTCTCCGAGCTGGGTTCTCCAGGCTCTCGATCAAGCATCTAAAAGACACTGGCGGACAAGCCGCCAGTGCCACAGGTCCAAGACAGGGTGACCCGGCTCGCCGTGCCGCCTCATCTGCCCAAAGTCTGCTCTTCTGTTCTCCTGCTTGAACCGTGAGGTCTCAGCGCCCCGCTTTATCCCGCAGAC
>SLFH01000274.1 GCA_007124345.1 Phycisphaerales bacterium
CCGAGGAAGTAGTGCTCGCCGGAGAGGTCGAACGACTCGCCGCGGTCTGCGGCGTCGCCGACCATCGTGCCGTTGAGGAAGAGTTCGACACGGTTGCCCCTGCGGACGCCTGCGAGATGATGCCACTGGCCGTCGCGGGTGTTGACGCCGCTGGGCGTGACATTGAGGTCCACCACATGCGATGGGCCCTGGAGGTAGACGCGGACGCGGTTGCCCGTGTGCAGTTCAAGGTTCAGGGCGCCGCGGTAGCTGCTCGAGTAGTTGCCGATGAGGATCCCCCGCCCCGTGGCGGTCGTCTTGAACCAAGTTTCGACGGTGAAGGCGCCCTGCGTGACCCGGCGGAGTTCGGGCCAGAACGGGGCTCGCAGGCCGAGTTCGGGCCCGGCGGTGACGCCCCGGCTGGTCGGCCAGTGCATCGCGGGGTGGGCCATGAAGGCGATGCCCGCGTGCTGGTTGACCGTCGCCATGCGCTCGGCGACGCCGCCCTCCTGCGGGTGGGTCGCGGTCGAGAAGAGGCTGATGATGTGGTGGCCCCGCGAGAGCTCGCTGGCGGCGACGGGGAGCATGCCGAGCTGCTGGGGATCTCGGTTCTGGAAGTTCAGGTGGTCGGTCTGGAGCCGGCCCTCGGCGAGGAAGTTGATCGAGCGCTGGCTCGGGCTCAGGCTCTCAAAGTCCGTCCACGGATAGGTCGAGAAGTTGTTGTGCGTGTCGTGGTCGGTGAGGGCGAGGATCTTGTACCCGTGGGCGTGGTACAGGTCGACGACCTCGTGCGGGTTCATCAGCCCGTCGGAGACGGTGGTGTGGGTGTGGAAGTTGGCGCGGTAACGGCCGGTCTCCTGCCAGTTCACGCCCTCGTAGGGGTTGAGGACGAGTTGGCGTTGCTGCGCTCCCGCGGGCGAGTGCGTGGCGCACGCCGCGAAGGTCAGCAAGAGTGCAGCAATGATTCTGTTGGGCTTGTCGGTCATGGTGTGGTTCTCGTTGTGCGCCCGCTACAGGCGTCGGTTGTCAGCGGCGTCGGGGTGAGAGCTGGGTCGGGCTCAAGCCGTCGCAGCGGTCGTAGGGGGCCATCTCCAGCTTGTAGGCCTCCTCGCTGTCGGCTTGGACCCACGCCTCGCTGTCGAGCGATCGGATGAGGTGCCCCGCCCTGATGATCTTCATCAGGTCGTACAAACGCAAATCCTCATCGGAGAAAGCCGTCTCGCGGAGCTCGGCCTGGGCCTCGCGGCTCTCTGCGGTGTACATCGAGATGTAGGCGATGCCCCCGCCTTTGTTGCGGAGTTGTTCGAGCGTGAGCCCGCGTGCGTCGAAGGGCTGGTCGCAGGTGTAGATGTACGCCCTGAAGCCCGCATCGCCCCCATCGGGGAGACGCCCGCTGGGGGCACGCACGGGGGATGTGTCGCCCCCGGCGACGAAGATCCGCTCGGTGTTCAGATCGATGAAGTACGCGGGGCGCTCGGGCGGGGCCTTGTTCATCGTGGTCCGCATCATCGCGAAGGCGGCGCCGGTCAGGCAGAGGCCCGCGAGCACCACGCCGGCGATCGGGTACTTCCTGAAAATCTGCATGGTTCTCGCTCTTTCTGTCTTTGTTGAATGGAGGCTGGGTGCGGCTCAGGGACGTCCGGGACGTGCCGGGCCGGGGGGCTCGCCGTACCAACGGAGCTTCCATTCGTCGAACTCGCCGACACTGCGGACATTGCCGTCGACCCAGAGCACATTGCCTCTGCCCATGTGCCTGAAGTACTCGCGGGTCTGGAGGTGTGTCCACTGTTGGAACCCTCCTGCGCCAGGCGCCGGGATGTCGCCGTTGCCTTCGAGGTTGGACTCGAAACTGTCCTGGGCGAAGATGAGTTCTGAGGGGTTGCGGATGTTGGAGAGTCGGTTGCCGACCCAGTTCTGGCCGCCGTAGCCGTTGCCTCCGAACATGCGCTGGCCGGGCCGTGCCGGCGTGACGATGCCCGTGCCGGGCTTGGCGCCTGCCCAGTTGTTCTGGCCGTAGACACTGAAACGGTGGCCGTCCATGAAGTAGCCGTCGTTGTTGCCCCCGGGCTGTGCGGCTCCGGCGGGGTCGCTGTCACGTGCGGCGGGGCAGGCGAAAATGGCCCGGCTGATCTGCGCGTGCCTGGCGTAGGGCACGCCCCAGAACGCGGTCTCGCCGTCGTCGTTGGTCACGGGGCCGCCCGAGCCGGGGCGTCCGGGTCGACCGGTCGAGCCTCCGACCTGCGTGGGATCGATGAACTCGGTCATGCCCGGGGATGTCAGCTCGTCGGCGTACTGGACGAGCTCGAGCGGGATCCACCGCATCCAGTTGCGCCGCTCGAAGAAGGTCTCGTCGAAGTCGTTGAGGTAGATCTGCGTGATGATGCCGATCTGCCTCATGTTCGACTTGCAGAGGATGTCGCGCCCCGTCTGGCGGACACGCCCCAGCGAGGGGAGCAGGAGTGAGATCAGCAGCGCGATGATCGAGATCACCACCAGCAGCTCGATCAGTGTGAACGCCCGTGCTCGTCGGTTCATCGTGCACCTCCGGTGCGTCGCGCACCGATTGTGTCTGGTTCGTCCCGCGGGGGCCCTTCCCCAGTGCGGTCTTGGAACAGGCCTC
>SLFH01000035.1 GCA_007124345.1 Phycisphaerales bacterium
GATCACATCCGCCGACGCGCACAGCTCTTCAAGCCCCCGCGTGTGGATGTTGCAGGAGATCACCGTCGCCTCGCGGCGCATCAGCAGCACGGCGATCGGCTTGCCGACGACATCGCCCGCGCCGACCACCACCGCCCGCTTGCCCTGAAGCTCGACTCCCGCGTTTTCGAGCATGGTCACCGTCGCCAGCGCCGTGCACGGCGCGAGGCTTGATCGGCCGTAGACGATGTTGCCGATGTTGGCGGGGTTCACGCCCTCGACATCCTTGTCCGGGTCGATCAGGCGCTGGACGGAGTAGGGGTCGACGCCCTCGGGCAGCGGCATGTGCAGCATGATCGCCTGCACGCGGTCGTTCTCGTTGAGCAGCAGCACGCGACCGGCGATCTCGTCGAACCCGCTGGAGGCCGACAGCTCGTGCAGCTTGTACTCGATGCCCAGGTCCTCGCAGCGGGCGCCCTGGTTGTGGGCGTAGACCCTCGCGGCGTTGTCGCCCGCGTCGACCAGGATCGCGTCCAGCCGCACAACGCCCCCCCGGGCCCGGATCGCCTTGATCCGCTCGGCGAGCTTTTCGCGGATGGTTCTGGCCATCGCCTTGCCGTCGATGATCGATGCCGGCATCGGGCCTCCTTTGATCGCCGATTGTTGCGGCGTCCGGCGTCGCGCGAGCGTCCGGGAATGAAAACGGCCCGGGGCGCTGACGCCTCGGGCCTTGGTTCAGGTGGTCGTGTGGACCAATGGGCAGGGGCGGACTTGAACCGCCGACACCCGCATTTTCAGTGCGGTGCTCTACCAACTGAGCTACCTGCCCCTCGATCAGCCCTGTCGGGCGATCGGCAGGGCCAACTTTACCACCGGCCGGGAGCGGGTCAACCGCGGACGAGGGGCGTGGGGTGTAGGGCGTGGGGTGTGGGAAGGCCTCAGCATCAACCACCCTCGCCGGCCTCAGGCCGGCGACCCCACGCTCTACACCCCACGCCCTTCCATCCGCTACCATGCCCGCGACCATGGTCAGTACCCCTCCTGAAGCCGAACGCCCGCAGTCGCCCGCCAAGCCCCTGCTTGATGTCGTCGACCTCAAGACCCACTTCCCCGTACGCACCGGCGTCCTCCAGCGGATCACCGGCTGGGTGAAGGCCGTCGATGGCGTCTCCTTCAACATCGGCAAGGGCCAGACCCTCGGGCTGGTCGGCGAGTCCGGTTGCGGGAAGACCACTGTCGGACGCACCCTCCTCCGCCTGATCCCCGCCACCGAAGGGACTGTGACCTTCGAGGGCCGCAACGTGCTCGAAGCCAACGCCAAAGAAATGCGGCGGCTTCGGCAGCAGATGCAGATCATCTTCCAGGACCCCGCAGGCAGTCTGAACCCCCGCATGCGGATCAGCGCCATCGTCGGCGAGCCCCTCGAAGTCCACGGCCTCATCAAGGACAAGGCCGAGCTCCGCCACCGCGTCGAAGAGCTTCTGGAGCGTTGCGGCATGCCCAAGGCCGCCGCCGACCGCTACCCCCACGAGTTCTCGGGCGGTCAGCGTCAGCGCATCGGCATCGCCCGGGCCCTGGCGCTGGACCCCAAGTTCATCGTCTGCGACGAGCCGACGAGCGCTCTGGATGTCTCGATCCAGGCCCAGATCATCAACCTGCTGACCGATCTCCAGAGCGAGTTCGGCCTGAGCTACCTCTTCATCAGCCACGACATGGCCGTGATCCAGCATGTGTGCAAGGAAATCGCGGTGATGTACCGGGGCAAGATCGTCGAGCACGGCCAGCGCGAGCAGATCCTCGGCGAGCCCCGCCACGACTACACCCGTTCGCTGCTCTCTGCCGTGCCCGAGCCCGACCCGCGATCGGAGCGGAAGCGGGTCGTGTTCTCGGGCGGGGCGATGTGATGGCCCGCCCGGGCAATGCCGGGAACGGGCGCTCGTTGACCCATCAGGCCCCGGGCGCTTGAATCTCCCGAACCGTTCCTTTTCCGCGGCCCCGCGCGGCCGCAGACACCGGCACCGGAAGTCCAGATGATCCCGCTCGCCTTCATCCCGCACCTCGGCACGCAGGAACTGGTGATCATCCTGATCATCGCCCTGCTGATCTTCGGCAGGCGCCTGCCCGAGGTCGGCAAGAGCCTCGGCAAGGGCATCGTCGAGTTCAAGCGGGGCGTCAAGGGCATTGACGACGAGATCGAGGCCGAATCGGACAAGCCGGGCAAACGCGAGCCCCGCTCCGAGCAGACGCCCCCGAATGTGCCCCCCGCCTCGCTGCCCGACGCGGCCCCGCCCGCCGACTCGACCCTGCCCTCGTCCGGCTCGACCGGGGCCGTTCCGCACGAGGCGCCCCACGCGCCCAAGGCCCAGCAGTCCTGACGCAAACGGCTGTCCTGAGCGGGCGGGACTGGCCGATCGGCGGGGTCGGTGGCTATCCTTGGCGGATCCGGAATCAAAGCTCCGTGCGATCCGTTTGCGATGCTGCACGGCGACAAAGACATCCAAGGCGAGGTAGCTCAGCTGGCTAGAGCGCTGGATTCATAACCCGGAGGTCGGGAGTTCAAGTCTCCCCCTCGCCACTGACCACCGCCCCGGCACACACGCCGGGGCGA
>SLFH01000018.1 GCA_007124345.1 Phycisphaerales bacterium
CCGGCTTGGAGGCGCCGGATGTTGCGGTCAATGCTGTTGGTCTTTGCTTGTGCAATCGCCGTGTTCGGGTGGCCTGTTCACGCCGATGCATCGGCCGAGCCGCCACGCGAAAGGTCCGGCCCCGTCGTCGTCTGGATCAGTATCGACGGGTTCCGCTGGGACTACCTCGACAAGGCCGAAACGCCCGTGCTCGACCGCCTCCGGGCCGAGGGCGCCTACACCCACGCGTATGTCCCCGTCTTCCCCTCGCTCACTTTTCCCGCCCATGTCTCGCAGGTGACGGGCACGCCCGTGACGCAGCACGGCATCGCGGCCAACGCCTTCTACTGCCGCGACGAGGGCGAGGTGCTCAGCTACCCCGGCCCGGCGAGACTGCTCGACGCCGAGCCGATCTGGATCACCGCCGAGCGCCAGGGCGTCCGCGCCGCCGTGCTCGACTGGCCGGTCTCGCACGCCCAGGAGGGCGGGGTGACCGCAACACGCTTCGGCTCCGGGTACAACCCCAGGATGAACGACGACGCGCGACTCGGCCAGGTGCTCGACGCCTGGCGCGGGCACGAGGGCGATGAACCTCTCCGCCTGCTGATGGGCTACGCCGTCGCGACCGACAGCCCGGGCCACCGATATGGCCCCGACGCGCCGGAGATGGAGGGCGTGATCGCCGACGCCGACGCCCTCGTCGGACGCTTCCTCGATGAGATCATGAAGCTCCGGCGTGAGAAGATGCACCCCGACGACGAGCTCTACCTCATCCTGTCCACCGACCACGGCATGAGCAAGGTCGAGCACATCGTCAATCCCAATGTCCTCTTGGGCATCGAGGGCCGGCGCGACATCCGCGTGGTCAACAGCGGCAATGTCGCCAATGTCTACCTCGCCGGCGTCGAGCCCGAGCGCGACCGCCGGCGGGCGATCGAGGCCATGCTCGCCGAGGCCGCAAATCACCCCTTCGCCACAGCCTTCCGCTTTGAGGATCTGCCCGAACGCCTCGGCTACAGCCACCCGGGGCGGGTCGGCGATCTCGTGGTCATCATGGACCGGGGCTACACCTTCAGCCGCCGCGTCGAGGGCCTGATGTCCACGCCCGAGGAGCAGGGCGGCCCCTTGGGCATGCACGGGTACGACCCGGAGTCGAACCCGGACATGTACGGCTTCTCGGTGATCTGGCGATACCCCACACCCCTGGGCGGCATCGACCTCGGACGCGTCCACTCGATGCAGATGCACCCGACCGTCGCGGCGATCCTGGGCATCGAACCCTCGCCGCAGGCGGAGATGGCGCCCGTCGGACTGCCGATCCCCGCGGAGGCGGGCGTCCCGGTCCGTCCGTAGACTCGGTCGCGAGAAAGAGAAACGGCCGCGCCCGTGATCGAGCCCGGCCGCGGTCCCGCAATCTGTCTCGACGAGGTGATCGTCAGGCGGGCTTTCTGGCCTTGATGTCGAGGCTGGTCACAAAGTCCGCGGGGGTTGTGCCTTCGGGCAGCATCGAGGCGATCTTGTTGAAGAGCGCGTCGCCGGACTGCTCCAGCGCCTGCATGTAGCCTGGCTTGGGCATCAGCTCGACGACCTCCAGCCCCGCCGCCTCGATCATCGCCCGGGTCTCGTCCGCCGTCACGGCGCCGGAGATGCAGCCGATCAGGCTGTCGATCATCTCGGCGACATCATCGGGCAGGGGGCGGAGCAGCGCGATATCGCTGATCGCCGCACGACCGCCGGGCTTGAGCACCCGCGCGATCTCGCTCCACACCCGGGCCTTGTCGGGCGAGAGGTTCAGCACGCAGTTGGAGATCACGCAGTCGGCCGCGCCGTCGGCGACGGGGATGTGCTCGATCTCGCCGAGGCGGAACTCGACATTGTCCAGGCCGGTGCGCTCGCGGTAGGAGGCGATGTTGCCGCGGGCTTTGGAGAGCATGTCGGGCGTCATGTCGATGCCGATGGCGCGACCGGTCGGGCCGACCTTGGGCCCGGCGAGGAAGATGTCCAGCCCGCCGCCGCTGCCCAGATCGATCACGGTCTCGCCGGGCATGAGCGAGGCGATCGCGCCCGGGTTGCCGCAGGAGAGGCCCATGTCGGCGCCCTCGGGCAGCGAGCCGAGCTCGGCGGGGTCGTAGCCGATCTGCGCAGAGACGCTGGAGGTTCCGCAGCAGGAAGTCCCCGCGCAGCAGCCGCCCTCGGTGTTGGCTTTGGCGATCTTGGCGTAGCCCTCGCGGACGGTGTCGCGCACGCGGTCGGGGTTGTTGACGGATGTCATCTCGATGCTCCTTCGGGCGAGGGGCCCGTTCGCTTGGTTCGGATCCTCCCGCGAGCGATCGCCCGCGGGAAGCGTGTGTCTGTTTCAACGCATCTCAGTCAAGGCCGAGCAGCCCCGTCAGCTCTGTCTCGACAAACGCGCGGATCTCGTCTCTCACGCGCCGGTAGTGGGGCAGGGCTTCCTCTTCGCTCTTGGCGTCCTTCGCCAGCCGCGGCGGGTCGTCGAACCCTCTGTGCACGACGCTCGCCGAACCCGGAAAGACCGGGCAACTCTCGTGCGCATCGGCGCAGACCGTGACGACAAGGTCGAGTGTCTCGGGGCCGGTTTCC
>SLFH01000220.1 GCA_007124345.1 Phycisphaerales bacterium
CGGGGCGTCTGTTTTTTCCCTCTCTCAAACCAAACTGCATCCTCAGGCACCCAGGACCCCGCGGTCCCACGCGGGCGGCTGGCGGGCCTGCGGACTCAGCCGAGGCCCGGCGATGACGATTGCCGAGCGGTCGGGCTCTTTGCGGCGGGGGGTTGGGGGCGCGGGCGTCTCGTCCGGGCGGGGTTCGTGCTGTATGTTCTTTGTGCCCGATGGATCTGTACGACATCATCATTCTGGTGCTGGGCGTCGCCTTTCTGGCTTCGGCGACGATGTCGAAGCTGCTTTCGAGGATTCCGCTGTCGCTGCCGATGCTGTATGTCGGCGTCGGGATGCTGCTGCCGCTGATCTGGCGGGGTGCGCCCCGGATGGACCCGATCGAGCAAGGGGTGATTGTCGAGCGGCTTGCGGAGCTGGCGGTGATCATCGCGCTGATGAGCGTGGGGCTGAAGCTCGATCGTCCTGTGGGCTGGAGATCTTGGCGGTCGGCGTGGTGTCTGCTGGCGGTGACGATGCCGCTGTGCATCGCGGCGTTGGCGATCGGTGGCGTGTTCCTGGTGGGGCTGCCCTTGGCGGCCGCGGTGCTGCTGGGGGCGGTGATGGCGCCGACGGACCCGGTGCTGGCCGCGGATGTTGAGGTGGGCCAGCCCGACGAAAAGAAGAACGGCGAGGCCCGCTTTGCGCTGACGAGTGAGGCCGGGCTGAACGACGGGCTCGCGTTCCCGTTTGTGAATCTGGCGATCGTGATCGCGGCGACGGGGCTCGCGGCCGGCGGGCTGGCGCAGTGGTTCGCCGTGGATGTGGTCTGGAAGGTCGGGGTCGGATTCGGGATGGGGGCTGCGATCGGGCACGCGGTGGCGGTGATGGTCTTCCGCTGGTGCGGGGACGACGCGGTGACCGACGGCTTTGCAGCGCTTGCGCTGACGCTGCTGACCTACGGGGCGACAGAGCTCGCGAACGGGTACGGGTTCATCGCGGTGTTTGTCGCGGCGGTGATGTTCCGCCGGTACGAACGCGTCCGCAGCTACCACAGGGCGTTGCACGACTTTGCCGAGCAGATCGAGCGCCTGTTCATGGCGACGCTCCTGATCGTCTTCGGCGCTTCGATCACGCACGGGCTGTTCGCCCCGCTGACCTGGCCGGGGGCCCTGCTCGGCGTCGGCTTCCTGCTGGTGGTGCGCCCCGCGGCGGGCCTGCTGGGTCTGGCCGGCACACGCGACCCGCTGCGGTCCAAGCTGGCGATGGCGTTCTACGGCATCCGCGGCATCGGCACCTTTTACTACCTCGCGCACGGGCTCAATCTCGCGGACATCGAGGAAGAGCACGCCCGGACGATCTGGGCGATCGCGGGGCTGATCGTGCTCACCTCGATTGTGATTCACGGCGCGACGGCCTCGAACATCATGGAGCGGGTTTCGCCCCACGAGGGCGATCGGCCGCACGACCAGCGGCGCGGCCCGCGGCACTGAGCCACGGCGCTTTTCGCCCGTGACCGATCGCCTCCGGCGGGCCGGCTCGCCCGCATGAACCCCCTCCCCGGCCCGGATACCCTTGGGCCCACTCCACCCGACTCGATCATGGACCCCGCCGCGGGGTCTTTGCAGGGGGTCATCTGAATGGCCGAGCAGACACAGACCGGCGGGCTCTTGCAGCTCACCTCCGACTACCTCCGTACCGAGGCGGTGATCCGGCTGGGCGGGGGCGAGAAGGCCGCGCAGCGGCAGCACGAGAAGGGACGCCTGACCGCCCGCGAGCGGATCGGCCTCCTGCTCGATGAACCGGGGTCGTTCCAGGAGCTGGGGCTCTGGGCCGCCTACGGCATGTACGCCGAGCACGGCGGGGCGCCCGGGGCCGGCGTGGTCACCGGGACGGGGGTGATCCATGGGCGACGCTGGATGGTGATCGCCAACGACGCGACGGTGAAGGCGGGCGCCTTCTTCCCGATGACCTGCAAGAAGATCATCCGTGCGCAGACGATCGCGCAGATGGCCCGGATGCCGCTGGTGTACCTGGTGGATTCGGCGGGCGTGTTCCTGCCGCTGCAGGAGGATGTGTTTCCTGATACGGACGACTTCGGGCGGATCTTCCGCAACAACGCGGTGATGAGCGCCGAGGGGATCCCGCAGATCGCGGCGATCATGGGCTACTGCGTCGCGGGGGGCGGGTACCTGCCGGTGCTGTGCGACACGCTGCTGATGACCGAGGGGAGCGGGCTGTACCTGGCCGGGCCGGCGCTGGTGAAGGCCGCGATCGGGCAGCAGGTCAGCGACGAGGAGCTCGGCGGGGCGGAGATGCACGCGCAGATCTCCGGCACGATCGACTTCCGAGAGCCGGATGACAAGGCGTGCGTGCGCCGGATCCGCGGGTTGATCGAGAAGTACGGCTTTGCGCCCGCGCCGGCGCCGAAGGTCAGCCGCCCGGCACGCGACGCTTCGGACCTGTACACGCTGTTTACCGACAAGCCGGGCGAGCAGTACGACATCCGCGACATCCTGGCCTGCGTGGTCGACTCGCGCACGGCGCCCAACGCCGAGGGGCACGAATCGCTCGAGCCCGAACTCGACG
>SLFH01000120.1 GCA_007124345.1 Phycisphaerales bacterium
CGGCAACGGGGTCGATCCGCTGGACATCATCCACTCCCACGGCGCCGACGCCATGCGCTTCACGCTCTGCCAGATGACCACGCAGACGCAGGATGTCCGCATGCCCGTCGTCAAGGACGAACAGACCCGCAAGAACACCAGCCCCAAGTGCGACAACGGGCGCAACTTCTGCAACAAGCTCGGGAACGCCTCGCGATTTACGATGTCGATGCTCGGGGGCGACACGCCCGCGGGCGGCCCGGTCGATCCCGCGTCGCTCTCGCTGGCGGACCGCTGGATGCTCGGCCGCCTCGCCAGCGCGATCGAGACCGTCGACCGTTGCCTGCAGAGCTACGAGTTCAGCCAGTACGCCCAGACGGTGTACGACCTGGTCTGGCGCGACTTCTGCGACTGGTACCTCGAAGCGATCAAGCCGACCATCGGCGCTGACGACGCCCAGCGTGCGGTGCTGCAGAGCGTCTTCGACGCGATCCTGCGTCTGCTGCACCCGATCGCGCCGTTCATCACCGAGGCGATCTTCGAGCGGGTCAGCACGCTGCCCTCGCGCGAGGTCGCGGGCCTGACGCTCGGCGAGCCGGAGGTCGGTGGGCTGCTCTGCCGCGCCGGGTGGCCGGTTGTCGATGGCTCGCTGCTGGACCAGCAAGCCGCGGCGAACTTCGAGTTGATGCGAGGCATCGTTTCCGGCGTCCGCGAGGTCCGCGCCCAGCACAAGGTCGCGCCCAAACGGGCGGTGACGCTTCACCTGCCCAAGGAACTGCTCGACACGCTGGAGCGCACCGGGGCGGCGGCGGTGGTCTGCACGCTCGCGAATGTGGGCGCCGTCACCGACAGCGAGCCCACGGGGCCTTCGGTCGAGTGCCTCATCGAGGGTCGGACGGCCCGCCTGAGCGATCTGGCCGACGAGGTCGACGCCGACGCGGAACGCGAACGCCTACAGAAGCAGATCGCCGACCTGCGCAAGTCGATCGACGCGCTGGAGGGCCGCCTGGCCAACCCGGGCTACGCCAACAAGGCGCCCGCCCACCTCGTGCAGCAGACGCGCGACCAGCTCGACGAGGCCAGGGCGGATCTGCACGCCGCCCAGAGCGCCCTGGAACGACTCGGATGAGCCGCGACCGACCCCCGCTCCGTGCCCGAATCGGCGTCGCGCTGCGCGTCGCCCCCGCGGCCTTGTGCGCCCTTGCGCTGCTCTCCTGCGCGAACGACAACGAGCCGGGGCGGCTGTCGGCCAACGCCTCGCCCCCGGAAACCGCGCCTTTCGCCTTCGACCCGGTCGAGTCCGAAGAGGCGTGGACGCACTCGGGCATCCGGGGCAGGATGATCACGACCGCTGGCTACCGCATCTACACCACCGAGAGCAGCACGCTGCTGCTGCGGCGGATCCCCGTGTTTCTCGAGCTCGCGATGGAGCGGTACACCGAGATCAGCGGTCTCGACCGCCCCGAGCGCCGCCTGGAGACCTACGTGCTAGCCAGCCGCCCGCAGTGGGCGGCGTTGACGCGACAGTTCACCGGCGATCGCGCGTCGACTTACCTGCAGATCCGCGCCGGCGGCTTCGCCGAGGGCGGGCGGGCGCTGCTGTTCGACATCGGCTCGCGCGGGACCTTCGCCGTCGCGGCCCACGAGGGGTGGCACCAGTTCACCCAGTCGGTGCTGCGCAACCCGCTGCCGATCTGGCTTGAAGAGGGGCTGGGCGCGTACATGGAGGGATACCGCTGGAACCCCAGCGCGCCCGAGCAGCCGATCTTCCTGCCCTGGAGCAATGTCGAACGCTTCGACCGCCTGCGCGATCTGGTCAGCGCCGGGCGCTTCGTGCCGCTGCCGGACCTCCTGGTGCGCCGGCCGCAAGACCTGCTGACCGCCTACTCCAACGAGGACGCGCTGGACTACTACGCGCAGGTCTGGGCGCTCGCGCACATGTTTTTCGAGGGTGAAAGCGGGCGCTACGCGCCGGGGCTGCGCCGGCTGATCTCCGACGCCGCTTCGGGCGACCTGTACCGCGAGATCACCGAGAAGTCCGGGCGTCGGGCGGCGCAGATCTACGCCTCACGCCGCACCGGCTCGACGGTCTTTGAGCTGTACTTCGACAGCGACCTCGACGACGCGTCGCGTCTCTACGAGGCGTTCGTCGCCGAGATCGTCTCGACGGGCGGGCGCGACCGCATAGTCGCGGGCCAATCGCCGATCGGACGCTGAAGCGAGCCATAGCTCGGCCCTCCGGCGCACGAAAAAGCCCCGGCCGGAGCCGGGGCTTTCGAGGTCTTGAAGTAGATTCACCTTCAGCGACGACGACGCACGGCGCAGAGGCCGGCGAGGCCGAAGAGGGCCGCGCCCGCCGGGGCGGGAACGATCGTGAAGTACTGCAGGCCGGCGACCTGGTTCAGGTCGCGGACATCGGTGCCGAGGTTGCCCAGCCCGCCGACGCCGGCGAGGAACTGGTTGGAGAAGAACCCGGCGTCGCCGCTGGTGATGAAGGCGGTGACCTTCACCTCGCCCGAGGGCGAGCCGAAAAAGGCGGCCATGTCGATCTCAAACTCCCAGCCCTTGTCGGCGGTCAGCGCGTCGGCGGCGGAGCTGCCGTCAACACCCAGGACATTCGAGTTGTCCCAGCCGAAGGAGACGCCGGCGCCGCCGACCGCGTTTGCGATCGGCAGGTCGCTCGGGCCGCCTGCGGTCCAAACACTCTGGGCGGTCTTGTCGAGGAGGTTGAAGGCGTTGATACCGAGAAAGCCGCCGCCGACCTCGATGCGCAGGCCGTGGTTGGGCGCAAAGCCGGCGTCGAAGGTGAGGCCGGCCATGTTGTTGATCTCGTTGAACCCGCCGTCGTTGTTGTCGTTGGCCAGGACATTCTGCCCGCCGGCCATCGAGTCGAAGAAGATCCAGAACTTGTTGAAGTTGCCCTCGAGGTTGCCGGTCATCGAGAGGCGGAGGGTGCCGCCGTCGATCACGCCCCAAGCGGCGTTCAGCTCGCTCCCACCGGCGGAGTCCTGGCCGCCGCCGGTCGCGTTGCCGAAGCCCGTCGGGGTGTCCTGAACGGTCAGCAGGGGCATCCCCCTCGCCGCGGCGTCGGCCGCGATGTTCTGACCGTCGAGCAACTGTCCTGAAGCGACCCCGGCAAGGACCGCTACGACGCACACGCCCATGCACTTGTGCATGTCTTGTCTCCCTCACATGTCCGCTGCGATTGGTGTCTCTCTCCGCGCCGGATGGGCTCGCAGAACCCGCCCGTTCGCACGCCGCGACAGTGCGGCGACACACAATGCTACCACAACCGGGTGGTGAGCAACAGCGGAATCTGATCACAAACAGATAACAACTAAACGGCTCGGATTATCCGCGAGAGGCGGGACTCGCTCACCGGTCGTTCTTTAGTTTCGGGAGAGCTCGGGGGTGTTGTCCGGTGGGACGCCCATGTACCCCAGCGACCGCTCCAAGACCCGCCTGGCGACGGGGCCGGCGACCCAGGAGCCATAGTGGCGTCGCTGGCGGACGCGGTCGGGGCCCGGGTCGTCGATGACGACCAGGACCGCGAGCCGGGGCTCTTCCAGCGGGGCGCCGGCGATGAAGCTGGAGTTGAACTGTCCCTCGAAGTACGCCCTCGCCCATCGCGGACGCCGGTAGCCCTCGGGCGTCGGGGGGAGGGGGATGTTCGCGGTGCCGGACTTGCCGAACATGCGGTACTTCCAGCCGCCATCGGGACGCCCGGGGATCGGGACGCCCCGCTCCATGTTCTGGACGGTGCGCTCCATCGTCCGCCGCGCGAGGGTGGCGACATCGGCGTCGAGCACGCGCTCGATCACCATCGGATCGGGGGCGCCGGGGCTGGTGCTCTCAGTCAGGCGGACGACCGGAAGGGTGCCGGCCAGATCGCCCGGGCGGGCGAAAGCGCAGAAGGCGCGGACCATCTGGATCGGCGTTACCGCGACCTCGTACCCGAAGGCGACGGAGGTATGGGTGTACTTGTTCCACCTCGACAGCGGGGTCATGATGCCCGGCGATTCGCCCGGCAGCCCGATGCCAGTGCGCTGGCCGAAGCCGAAGCGGCGCATGAGCCCGTGGAGCTGGCGGTCGCTCATCCGCTCAGACGCTTTGACCATCCCGATGTTCGAGGAGTGCACGAGGACATCCGCCCAAGACATCTGGTCGCGCCGGGTGACATCCTCGATGCGCCTGCCGTAGGAGGTGCGCCAGCGCCCGCCGTGGGTCTGGAAGATCTCCTCGGGATCGGCCAGGCCGAGCTCGGTGACGCCCGCCCAGACAAACGGCTTGAAGGTCGAGCCCGGCTCGTAGACATCCTCGACGCAGCGGTTGCGCGCCATCGCGGGGTGCGGGACGCTCGCCAGCGGCATCGCGATGTAGCGCTGGCGCGACTCGGGGGCCTCGGGCTCTTCTGATCGGGGCGTGCCCGCGGGGACCCATGGGTACTCGACCGCGTCTTCGACCTCGCGCACGATGTCGACCATCGCCAGAACGCCGCCGGTGACGGTGTCGACGAGCACCAGCCTGCCCCCCGCGGCGTTGGCGAGCTCGACGCCCTGCGACAGTTCCTCGTACGCGATGCGCTGCAGCTCGAGGTCGATCGAGAGTCTCACGGTGCGCCCGGACTCGCCGGGGCGCCAGCCCCGGGGGTGGACCCACATCGGACGGTTGTCTGCATCGCGAACGAAGCGGATCGCCCCGTCGCGCTGGCGGAGCTTGGGCTCCAGCGCGTGCTCTGCGCCGAGGCGGCCCTCGTGCTCGAAACCGACGAGGCCGACGATCGAGGCGATGAACTCGCCACCCGGATAGACGCGGTCCTGGCGGCGCTCCAGATGCACGCCCTTGAGGTTCAGCTCGCGGACCCTGGCTTCTTGCTCGGGCGTGAGCAGGCCGTGGAAGGCGATGTAGCGGATCGGCCGCGGCGCCCGTCCCTCTCTCGACGCGGCCTCGACGCGGTCGTCGTTGGCGAAGACGGCGCGCATCAGACGCTCGCCGATTTCGTGGGCGGGGCGATCGATCGCCTCGGCCAGCTCGATGATGGTCCTGTCGAACTCCTCGGGGGTGTTCTCGCGCATGGCCCATGGGTCGAGGAAGACGCGGAAGCCCGGCGTGCTCGTCGCCAGCACCCGCCCACGCCGGTCGTGGATCTCACCCCGCCACGCGGGCACCGGGAGGCTGGCCTGACGCTGCTGCACCGCCGAGGCGAGCTCGTCGCCCGGGGCGATCTGGAGCTGGCCGACGCGGAAGAGCAGGGCAAAGAGCACAAGCGCGATGCAGACCATCGCCGAGACGCCGAAGAACGCCGACCGCCCGAGGACCGACGCGGGTCCGGCATCGGCAGAGCTTTCGCCGGACTGTCGCGGCGCCCCGCTCACAGCGCCGGGTCCTCGGTGGTGTCACGCGCGGGCTTGGGGGGCGTCTCGGACCTGACGATCGGGCGGACCGGGCCGAGGGTTTCAACCTTCGAGGCGACGAGCTCGGGGCGGGTCTTCTCGGCGATCCTCGCCCGAAGGCGGGTGAGCTCGTCGTCGAGTTCCTGCACCTGCAGGCGCGTGGCGGTCATCTCGTGGGCGATCTGGATGTGCTGCTGGCGCACCGCGAGCACCCCCGCCCCGATGAGCGCCATCCCGAAGATCAGCATGAGCAACTTGGCCAGCACGCGCCGATACGCCTCCCGTCGTCGGAAATCAGTTGCCGGGCAGGCGGATGGTCATGCCCACGCGGATCATGTCCGCGTCGTCGAGCACGCCGCGGTTGAGGTCCAGGATCTCCTGCATCCGCGAGACCGTGCCGAGCTCCCGCGAAGCGATGCGGCTGAGCGTATCGCCCTCGCGGACGGTGTAGCTCCGCGTGCCGCTGGTCGCCCGAGGAGGCGACTGTGTCTGCGTGGTCTGGCCCGAAGCCGAAGCGGTGGCCCGACCGGGCAGACGGATCTGCATGCCGACCGTCACGCCCCCGTCGCCGGGAATCACATCGGTGTTTGCGTTGAGAATCTCGCGCCATCGTCCGCCGTCGCCGAGCTCGCGTTGGGCGATCCGCCAGAGAGTGTCGCCCTCGACGACGGTGTACCGGCGTCCCCAGCTCTCCTGCCCGGCCTCGGCCCGACGCAGGGTCTGGGCTTGGGTCTGGGTCGGCTGGGTGCGGGACTCGGGCTCCGTCCTCGCGGCTGTTTCCGTCGCCGGGGCGGCCCTCGGGATGACCAGTCGCATCCCCACACGGATCGCCCCGTCGGCGTTGACCTGCGAGGCGTTCGCCCGCTGGATGTCCCGCCAGCGGGCGGCGCTGCCGAGGTGGCGTTGGGCGATCTCGCCGAGTGTCTCGCCGGCGGTCACGATGTGCAGGATCGGGGGCCCGTCCTCGACCGGGGGGCTGGCCCGCCGCTCAGTGGTCTCCCGAGCGCCGAGATTCGCCGGCAACTCTCGGGGCGTCGAACGCTCCGGCTCGCGCTGGACGATGCGGGGCTGCTCGGCCTCCGGCGCAGGGCGGGTTACGCCTCGCTCGGGCTCGCGCCGTTGGGTCGCTTCCTCGTTGGAGGGTTGCGATCGCGTGACGCCGACCAGCGGCGCCGGTCCGGCGTCGAGCGTTGTCGATGGCGATCCGCCCCGGTTGAGCGGGGGAGGCTCGGCCATCGCGCGCCGGCCCGACTCGAGCGGGGGCATCACGATCGGGGGCGCCAATGCGGCGTCGCCTGCGGTCAGGTCCGCAAGCTCGTCCCGTCCGTCGTCTGAAAGGTGATCGCTCACCAGCACCCCGACCACGAGGATCGCGATGAAGCCGATGAGCAACGCGAGCTTGGTTTCCCGGTCCACGATGCGGCGTCCCTGCCTGCCGGTGGATGGCATTTGAAGGTTCATGGCTTGGCCCCTTTGGTCCGGCCCTGGACTCCGGGGTACCCGCCTCTTGCTCTCAATCACGACTGTGTATGGATCGGACAGATGCCCGCTCCGGCCTGATTCTACAGCGAGGATCCTCCTCCCGCTGCACCCGACATCCCTGCCGCAAGCCGTAAACCGCGGAGTTTCGCCGATCTCGACCTCGGGTTCCGCTCGACTTCGGCTTCCGAAGGCCTGACCACGCCCCGCGCGATCTCCTCGGCCAGCCCCCGCGAGACCAATTCGGCGAACGCCCGCTTGACGGGCCGGTCCTCCAGCGAGTGGAACGAGATCACCGCGACCCTCGCCCCGGGCGAGAGCCAGCCCGCCGCGCCCCCCACCGCCGCGGGCGCCCGGGAAACCGCGCCCAGCAGCGACTCCAGACTGCCCAGCTCGTCGTTGACGGCGATGC
This sequence comes from Phycisphaerales bacterium, assembly GCA_007124345.1. GTDB lineage: Bacteria > Planctomycetota > Phycisphaerae > Phycisphaerales > UBA1924 > SLFH01. The sequence continues at coordinate 7,264 of SLFH01000120.1, forward strand.
GGATCGCCTGGAAGGTCTTCGTGGCCGGGTCGATGCTCTTGCCGGGCTTCGATCGCCTGCCCCGCTCCGGTCGCCCGCCACCCAGGGCCTCCCGGACGATGGCGGCGAGGTCGGCCGTGGTGCTGATCCGCTCTTCGGCCCTGGCCCGGACGATCGCCGCGGCGACGCGTCGCGCCGACCGCTCTTCCCCGTAGCGGTAGATCAGGTCGGCCAGCTCTCGTTCGGGCCAGGAGTTGACGATCTCATCGGCGGTGATCTCCGCCGACCGGTCGAGGCGCATGTCCAGCGGGCCTCCGGAGCGAAAACTCATCCCCCGCTCCGGATCGTCCATCTGGCTGGAGGCGAAGCCGAGGTCGGCCAGCAGCATGTCCGCCGCCAGTCCCCGCTCCGCCAGCGTTCTGGGCAGATCCGCGAAGTTGGCCCTGAGGGCGAGGATCGTCGGGCAGGGCAGGCCCGCGTCGGCGCAGTCGGCCCGCACCCGTGCCTCGGCCCTGGTGAGATTCTCTGGATCGAGGTCGTTGAGCACGACCGTGCCTCCCGCCCCGAGCCGCTGTGCGACCGCAGAGGCGTGCCCGCCCAAGCCGGCCGTGGCGTCGGCGAAGACCTCGCCCTCGCGCGGATCGAGCATCGCGAGCGTCTCGGCGAGCAGCACCGGGATGTGCGAGGGTCGGTCGGGCACGAGGGAGAGCGTATCGCCCCGTCGCCCTCCAACACGGGGCGAAGTAGACTCGACGCATGAATGCAGCGCGTTTCGTGGTGGCTCTGATCGTGTTCTCGCAGTTCCTGCTCTTGGCGGGGTGCTCCCCGATCCGCTTCCGCGTCACGATCGGGCCCGACGACGAGCGGCTCGAAGAGACCGTCGTCCTGGCCGACCCACGCCCGGGCCGTCACAAGATCGCGATGATCGACCTGTCCGGCCTGATCGCCGACCGTCGCCCGCCGGGACTCCTCGCCCCGGGGGAAAACCCCGTCGACGCCTTCCTTGCGGCGCTAAAGAAGGCCGAGGAAGACTCCCGCGTGCGGGCCGTGCTCGTCCGAATCAACTCGCCGGGCGGGACCGTCTCGGCCAGCGACATCCTCTACGAGGAGCTCCGCCTGTTCAGCGACCGCACCGGCAAGCCGGTCGTCGCCCACCTCGGCGAAATCGCCGCCAGCGGCGGGTACTACATCGCGCTGGGCGCCGACACCATCGTCGCCCACCCCTCGGGCGTGACCGGTTCGATCGGGGTGATCATCCCGACGATCAATCTCGCCGACGGGCTCGGACGCATCGGGATCACGGGACGGTCGGTCGTCAGCGGCCCCAACAAGAACATCGCCAGCCCGATCGAGCCGGCGCAGGAGGAGCACTACCGCATCCTCCAATCCATGGTCGACGAGATGCACGGGCGCTTTGTAGAGAAGGTCCGCAACCGGCGACCGGGCCTCGACCCCGCCGACCTCGCCGGCGCGACCGACGGACGGGTCTTCACCGGCTCACGCGCCGTCGAGCTGGGGCTGGCCGACCGCACCGGCGGGCTGCGAGAAGCGTTCGAGGAGGCCAAGGCTCGGGCTGGGATCGAGCGGGCGAGCCTGGTGAAGTACCACGCCGAGGGCCGGACGCTGCGCACGCCCTACGCGACGGGGCCGGCGCCTTCGGCTTCCGACGGCGCTTTCTTCGAGCTCCGGATGGGCGCCGGGACCGGCGAGCTGACGCCCGGTCGCGCGTACTTCGTGTGGCCGCAGGCGGTGCGCTAAAGGCCTCTCACGGCTGGTTTCGGGGTTTATTCGTGCCTTTGTGGATCGAGGGCCCCCGCCACCTAGACTGATATTGACCGGTATCAGCGACGGCGGAGGCGCGAACAGTCACGCGCCGGGGCCGTATGCAGCAGCGTCATCGGATCGCCCTCCCCGAAAGCAGGAATCGCAGGGCACGGACGCACAGACAGGAGTATGCAAGAATGAAGACCAAGCTCGCCGCCATCATGGTCGGAGGATCGCTCGCCGTTGCAGGACTCGCGGTTTCGCAGTTCAGCACGGCCGGCGCGAGCGCCCGCACCGCGCCCGAGTCGGCGCGTGTCGCGACGATCGATGTGTTCGCAATCGTCGATCGCGTGCTGATGAACGAGGAGAACCAGCAGGCGATGATGGCCCTCCAGAACCGGGTCAACGAGGAGCTCAACGAGATCGACGAGCGCGTGCGCGGCCTTCAGGCCCGGCTCAATGAACTGCCCGAGGAGAGCCCCGAGCGCTTCCAGATCATCCAGGAAGGCCAGATGATCCTCCAGCAGCGTGAGGAACTCTACAACAGCGCCGTCGAGCAACTCGACGCCCAGCGCGCAGAGCTCGCCGCAGACGCCTACGAGCAGATCCACAAAGCCGCCAACGAACTCGCCAACGGCAATGGGTACACGCATGTCATCGCGACCCGCGGCGGGCCCGACAACATGGACCGACGCGCGATCAACGCTGTCGTGCAGGAGATCACCCTCCGCCCGATGCTCGCCTTCCCCGAGAGCGACGACATCACCGAGCGCGTCATGAAGCACCTCGGCATCGATCCCGACGAAGAGATCGAGACCGAGATGATGGACATGGCGCCGCCCTTCGGCGGGTAATCTTCACGCCGGCCTCCGCCGGCTGAGGGGACAGTCTTCACGCCGGCCTCCGCCGGCTGAGGGGACAGTCTTCACGCCGGCCTCCGCCGGCTGAGGGGACAGTCTTCACGCCGGCCTCCGCC
>SLFH01000341.1 GCA_007124345.1 Phycisphaerales bacterium
TGCCGGTCAAGCGGGCCGACGAGCAGCTCGCCAACGCACGCACCGAACTCGAGGAGATGCGCAACGCGTTCAACCAGGGCGCCGCGACGAGCCAGCAGCTCAACCGCGCCCAGGTCGCGGTGAACATCGCCGAGCTGGATGTGCTGCTCGCCAAGGAGAACCAGAAGCAGGAGCTGCTGCAGCTGAACCGTGCGAAAGCGCGGGCCGACCGTTTGCGCCTCGTCGCGCCGTTCTCGGGGTATGTCGCGTCGATCATGGTCGATGTCGGCGATGTGATCCGCGAGACGACGCCGGTGATCCGCGTGGTGCAGCTCGACCCGTTGCGGATCGATGTGCACACGCCGGTGACGCTGATCGAGGAGCTGTCGATCTCCCGGGGCGACAGCGCGTGGGTGCTGATCGGACGTCCGGGCCAGCCGATGGTGATCGAGGGGAAGGTGTCGGAGGTGAGCCGGGCCGCGGACTTTGCCAGCCGCAAGCAGCGCGTGCGGATCGATGTGCCCAACCCCGAGCACATGCAGTCGGGCCTGGCGGCGTGGGTTCGTTTCTCGCCCCCGAGCGAGGAGCTGCTGCAGCAGATGAACGAGACCGTGCCGGCGCCGGTGCGGGAAGAAGGTGCGGAGGTCGCGGGCCGTGATTGATCTGAGCAGGCTCCGTTCGCCGGCGTGGCGACGCGTCGTCGATGAAGCGGTCAAGCCCTCGCCGGGCGACGAGCACTTTCTCGTCCGGCTGCAGGCGCTGATGTCGCAGGTTTCCGCCGCGAAGCGCTCGGTGCTGTTTACGCAGCCCCAGAGCGCCGGCGAGGACGACTCGCAGGCCGAGCCCCGCCCGGTGTCGGTCTGGCCGATGTCGCCGGGCCAGCAGGCGCCCAGCGGGGACCTGAGCACGGTCGAGCACGCGGCGGAGTCTCGTCGAGCGGCAGCCTCGGCGCTGGCGGACGGGCAGAGCCGCGTCTTCTCGCTGGACCAGGGCGACCTGATGTACGGGCAGGACCGCCAGGGGATGATCGTGGCGGTGCCGGTGATCGGCCCGGCCTCGCCCTCGGGCGCGCCGCAGGGCCGGCACGCGGTGGTGCTGCATCTGGACGCCCGTTCCGACCAGGCGATGCAGGCGACGCTGGCGGTGCTGGAACTGCTCTCGGGCTACATCCACGGGCACCGCGCGACGCAGGAATTGCTTCGTCTTCGCCAGTCGACGATCGCGCTGGACCTTGCCGCGAGGCTGATCGCTTCGATCAACCAGGCCGAGGGGTTCAAGGGCGCGTCGATGCAGCTCTGCAACGACCTGCAGCGCCAGCTCGGGCTCGACCGGGTGGCCCTGGGCTGGGTGCGCGGGATCGGGGCGTCGGGCGCGGTCAAGGTCGTGGCGATCAGCGACACCGAGCACATCGACCGGCGGATGGCGATGGTCCGCAAGCTCGAAGGGGCGATGGACGAGTGTCTTGATCAGGAGCAGGGGGTGCTCTACCCGCCCCCGCCCGAGACGGCAGAAGCCCCTGGGCAGGAGGCGGATGTCCTGCTGGGCCAGGCGATCACCCACGCGCACAAGGAGCTCGCCTCGGGCGACGCGAAGCTGCGCGTGGTCTCGGTGCCGATCCGGGCGGACGACCGCGTCGTCGGCGTGCTGACGGTCGAATCGGCGTCTGAGCAGTCCCCGCTGAATGTGCGCGTGGCCGAGTGGCTGCAGGCGACGGCCGACCTGGTCGGCCCGGTGCTGAGCGTGCGCCGGAGCGACGACCGCAACCTCGCGCTGCGGACGGCGCACTCTGCGACCAAGGCCGGCTCGTGGTTTGTCGGGCCCAGGCACACGGTCTGGAAGATCGCGACGATCGCGGTGCTCTTGCTGCTGGTGACGGCGTTCGTGGTCGAGCGGCCCTACCGCGTCGAAGCGCCCGTCGAGCTGCGCCCGCGCGTGCAGCGCGTGGTTTCTGCGCCGTTTAACGGCGTGCTCGAAGCGCTCGAGGACGGGATCGAGAAGAACCGTCGCGTCGAGGCGGGTGACATTCTCGCCCGGATGGAGACGCGCGAGCTGCGCCTGATGGCGGTGCGCGCGTCCGAGTCGCTGTCGATCGCCGAACGCCGCGTCGAGGCGCTGATGGCCGGGCCCGACGAGCCCGGGCGCGGCGCGCAGATCGAGGAAGCGAGGGCCGAGGCCGAGGCGGCCAGGGCCGAGCTCGCCTTCTACAACGAACGCCTCGAGAAGGCCGTGGTGCGGGCGCCGATCACCGGCGTCATCATCGAGGGCGACCTGCGCGAACGCGTCGGCTCCGCCGTCGGCATGGGCGATGTGATGTTCATCATCGCGGACATCAACGAGCTCTACGGCGTCGCGAGCGTCGACGACCGCGACATCCGTTTGGTCGAGCAGGCCGTTGAGGAGGGCCTCGGCCGGCACAGCCTGGCGACCAAGGCCGACCCCGGGCAACGCTTCGACATCACGATCGAACGCGTCGTTCGCTCAGGCAGGCCCAAGGACGGGACCAATTCGTTCGAGGTGCGCGTGAGGCTCGACGACCCGGCGCCGTGGCTGCGCCCGGGGATGGAGGGGCTCGTGAAGCTCAACACCGGGGACAGGTCGATCGCGTCGATCCTGTCGCGCCGGATCATCGACACTGCGCGTCTGTGGCTCTGGATGTAAGCGGGCGCGCGATCAGAAACACACCGGCCCCGCGAAGCGGGGCGGAGGCTGAACAGCCTTGGCCGAGAGACCGACATTCTCACCCTTCTGGCACCGCGTTCGGGCGCTCAAGCCCCGCCTGCGCCCGCATGTGCAGGTGACGCGTCAGCACTACCGCGGGCGCCGGTGGCATGTCGCCCACGACCCGACGACCAACCAGTTCTTCCGCCTGAACCCGATCGGGCACGAGCTCGTGGGCCTGCTGGACGGCAAGCGGACCGTCGAGGAGGTCTGGACGATCCTCCTGCAGCGCCACGGCGACGACTCGCCGACGCAGCAGGAGGCCCTCCAGCTCATCGGCCAGCTCTACAGCTCCAACCTGCTCAGCGTCGACGCGCCGCCCGAGACCGAGCAGTTGCTCAGGCGCGGGCGCGAGCGTCGCAAAAAGAAGGCGATGGGCCAAGCCGTGGGCCTGATGTACTTCAAGATCAGGCTGTTCAACCCCGACGGGATTTTCGCCTGGCTGGAGCCCTTGTTCCGGCCGATCCTCAACCGCGTGGGTTTCTTTGTGTGGCTCGCTGTGGTGCTGGGGGCGATCATCGCGATCCTGCCGCACTTTGACCGCCTGGCCGCGAGCGTCGACAACACGCTGGCGCCGGCGAACTGGGGCTGGCTGACGGTTGTGTTCATCGTCACCAAGGCGATCCACGAGATCGGGCACGGTGTGGTGCTCAGACGCTTCGGCGGACAGGTGCCGGAGTTCGGCGTGATGCTGCTGGTGCTCTTCCCGGCGCCGTATGTCGACGCGACGGCGTCGTGGGCGCTGGAGAGCAAGTGGAAAAGGATCGCCGTGGGCTCGGGGGGGATGATCTTCGAGCTGTTCGTGGCGGCGATCGCGGCGATGGTCTGGCTCTCGACCGAGCCGGGGGCGCTGATCCACCAGATCGCGTACAACGCGATGTTCATCGCGAGCATCTCGACGATCCTGTTCAACGCCAACCCGCTGATGCGCTTCGACGGGTACTACATCCTCAGCGACCTGCTGGAGGTGCCCAACCTCATGCAGCGTGCGCAGAACATGATCAAGCACTTCTTCAAGCGCTACGCCTTCGGGATCGAGAACGACCAGCCCCCCACCACCAACGCCGGCGAGCGTCGGATCCTGGTGACCTACGGGATCCTGGCGCTGGCGTACCGCGTCTTCCTGTTCATCTCGATCACGCTGTTTGTGATGGGCAAGATGTTCGCCCTGGGCCTGCTGCTTGCGATCTGGACGGGCGCGATGTGGTTCGTGCTGCCGGTGGGCAAGTTCGTGCACTGGCTGGCGTCGCACCCCTCGCTCCTGGACAAGCGCGTCCGGGCGGTGACGGCGACGATGCTGATGCTCGCGATCGGCGTGGGCTCCCTCGGGATGGTCCCGTTCCCGGACTGGCGGAAGGCCTCGGGCGTGGTCGAGCCGGCTCGCCGGTCGGGCGTCTTCTTCGCCTCCGACGGGTTTATCCTCGAAGCCTTCGTCTCGCCCGGCGAGCGGGTCGGCGCCGGCGACGCGATCGTGACGATCGACAACCCCGAGCTCCGCGTCGAACTCTCGACGGCCCGCGCCGAGCTCGCACGGGCCGAGGTGCGCTGGCGTTCGGCGCTCGCTCGCTCGTCGCCCGCGGCCGACGAACTGGCAGAAGCGGTCATGAACCTGACCGAGCGCGTCGCGATCCTTGAAAACCGCATCGACCGCCTGACCGTCCGGGCCCCGCACGCCGGGGTGGTCGCCGGGGCCGATCCGTCGGAGTTCGTCGGCGCGTGGGTGCAGGAAGGGACGGCGATCTGCGAGATCGTCGAGGACCGGGGCTCGCGCATCGTTGCGACGCTCAGCCAGCGCGAGAACACATGGGCGATCCGGCACGCGACGGGCAACCTGCCCGTGGTCGCCAGCGTCCGTTTCCTGTCCGACGCGGGCAGGAGCATCGAGGGGAACATCGTCGAGGTCGTCGAGTCGGGCCAGAGCCGCCTGGCCCACGCGTCGCTGGGCTACGCCGGCGGCGGGACAATCGCGACCGACCCGCAGGACGAGTCGGGGACGATGGCGACCAGCCGCCAGTTCGAGCTTCGGATCGTGCCCGCCGACGGCGAGCCGACGGGCGCACCCGGCGAGCGTGTTCGTGTGCGTTTCACGCTGCCGAGCCGTCCCCTGATGGCCCAGTGGGCCGACCGCCTGCACAAGCTGGTGCAGGGCCGGGTGACGCTGTAGGAGTTCCGCCCGTGTCGCAGGCCCTGACGAGGTACCACGCCCTTTACGAGTCGCTGATGAGCCGTCGGCGCGCCGAGCGCACGCTGAAGGGGCTCGACAAGGTCGCCGCGTGGACGCGGATGAAGCTGACGACGCAGGGGTCGAGCCTGCGCGTCCTCAATCGCGAGGCCGAGCAGATCGACGCGATGGCGCCGAAGGTGCGGGGCTACTCCGAGGCGGTGCTCGACGAGGCGATCGGTCGCGTGCGCGAGCGGTTCCTGCTGCGCACCGACGACAAGGAGACTGTCCGCGAGGGGATGGCGCTGGCCCGCGAGGTCGCCCGGCGCCTGACGGGTGAAGAGGCGTACCCCGTGCAGCTCGTCGGAGCGTTGGGGCTCTACCGCGGGCGGATCGTCGAGATGCTCACGGGCGAGGGCAAGACGCTGACGGGCTCGATCGCGGCGGTCATGCTCGCGTGGAAGTACCGGCGCGTGCATGTATTCACCGTGAACGACTATCTGGCCGGCCGTGACGCCCAGAGCCGCGAGGCGATCTACACGCGCTGCCGCCTGACGGTCGGGGCGATCCAGCAGGAGCAGTCGCCCGACGAGCGGGCGACGATCTACGCGCGCCACATCGTCTACGGGACACCGAAGCAGATTACCGCCGATTACCTGCGCGACCAGCTCCGCATCCGCCCGCTGGCGACCGCGTGGGCGGGGCGCCAGATGATGGCCCGGTTCGGCAACGCGGCGGGGGCGGGGCCGATCGTGCCCGGGCTGTGCGTCGCGCTGGTCGACGAGGCGGACGCGGTGCTGATCGACGAAGGCGTGGTGCCGCTCATCATCGCTCGCAGCCGTCGCGAGGACGACATGGCGGCGGTCTATCTCGGCGCCGCGGAGATCGCCAGGAAGCTCGACGAGGGCCCGGACTTTTCCGTCGACCGGCTTCGCCGGAAGGCGGAACTGAAAAGCCGCGGGCTGCACCGTGCGCGTCGGATGTGGGCCGAGCGTCCCGAGGCGATCTGGAAGGCCGATCGGCGTGCCGAGGAGCTGGTGCGTCAGGCGCTCGTCGCCCGCTGCTGCTACCTGCGGGGGCGTCAGTACGAGATCGTCGACGGGCAGGTCGTCATCGTCGACGAGTACACCGGGCGCTTCCTGCACGACCGGAGCTGGGAGCACGGGCTGCACCAGGCCGTCGAGGCGAAAGAGGGGCTGGAGGTCACCGCCGACCGCGAAACCCTCGCACGCCTGAGCTTCCAGCGGTTTTTCCGGAGCTACCCGGTGCTGTGCGGGATGACGGGCACCGCGGCCGACGCGATGCGGGAGATGGAGACGGTCTACCGGCGCCCGGTGCTCTGCGTGCCGACCAACCGGCCGATCGTCCGCAAGAAACTCCCGATGCGGATCTTCGCCGAGCCCGAGTCGAAGATCGACGCGATCGTCGAGGAGATCGAACGCCTGCACGCGCTCGACCGGCCGGTGCTGGCTGGCACGCGGTCGATCGAGGTCTCGCAGCTGATCTCTGAGCGTCTGACGGCCCGGGGGCTGGAGCACAGGGTGCTCAACGCCCTGCAGGACGCGGAGGAGTCCGAGCTCGTCGAGCACGCGGGCGCCGCGGGGGCCATCACCGTCGCGACCAACATGGCCGGGCGAGGGACCGACATCCGCCTGGACGAACGGGCGAGGCAGGCGGGCGGGCTCGCGGTCATCCTGACGGAAATGCACGGGGCCAAGCGGATCGACCGCCAGTTCATCGGGCGTTCCGGCCGCCAGGGGGACCCGGGCTCGTCGCAGATCTTCGCCGCCCTCGACGACGACCTGCTGACCCAGCACGCGCCCGACCTTCGGACGGTCTTCAAGAGGCCCGGGCTCCGGGGCGAGCTGCGCCAGACCAAAGCCGCGGCGGCCGCCTTCAGGATCGCCCAGCGACGCAGCGAGGCCCGCGACCGGCGCAACAGGGCCGCGGTGCTGCGCCAGGACGACTGGATCGACGAGCACCTGCCCGGTTCGTAACGCGCCGGCGCACGGCGTTCCCACGGCAGGGCCGCCCGCTATCCTGCTCGCTCGGAGCGATTCTCGACCCCGATTCAGACGGAAACTGTCTTTTATGTCCAACGCTCGACGCTCCTTCCCGATTCTGGCCCCGCTGCTCCTTGTTTTCTGGTCGTTTCCGCTGTTGGGCCAGGGCAACGCCGCGGGGCCGGGCCCGCAGAACGTCGAGGAGTCCGCCCGCCCCGCCCGGGCGACGCTCCCTGAAGAGGTGAACGCCGAGGCGATCGACGCGCTGGCGAGGCGGGTCGCCGAGGACCAGAACATCGACGCCGCCGACCGGGAGCGGATCGAGACGGCGCTCCGTGCCGCCCGCGAGTCGCTGGCGGCGCAGGCGCAGCGTGCTTCGGCGGGGGAGCAGTTCCGGTCACAGACGGACGAGGCGCCCCAGCGTGCCGCGGAGATCAGAGAACGCCTGCAGCGCCCGCGCGAGGATGTCGACCGGGCCCGGTTCGCGGAGATGAGCCTCTCTGAGCTTGAGGCGGAGCTTGCGCGAGCCCGGTCGGAGCTGGCCCGGCACCAGCAGGAGATCACGAGGCTGGAGGGCGAGCCCGAGCGTCGCGTCGCGCGCCGGGCCGCGCTGCGCGAGCTGCAGCCCCAGCGCGAGTCTGAGCTCGCGTCGGTCCAGCAGGCGCTGGCCTCTCCGCCCGCCGACGGCGCCGACCCCCGCGTGGTGCGTGCGCAGCGTTACCAGCAACTCGCCCGCCAGCGTGAGCTGCGGACGCGGATCGCGACGAACAACGAAGAGCTGCGGTACATGGACGCGACGGAGGCCTTGATCGGCCCGAGCCTTGAGCTCGAGGTGCGCCGTCGCGACCGGGCCCAGCAGGAGGTGGCGTTCCTTCAGCAGCGCGTCGACGAGATCCGGCGCGACACGGCCCGCGTGCGCACCGAGCGGGCGCGCGAGCTCGCCCGCCTGACCGAGGACCAGCCGGCGCAAGTCCGCGAGTTCGCCGTCAGGAACATCGAGCTCGCGCAGGCCCTCGCCGAGACGACCCGGCGCGTCGGCGAACTCGAATCCAGCCTGGACCAGCAGCGGGCGGAGCTCTCGCGCGTGCTGGCCGACTTCGAGCGGACGCGCGAGCGCGTGCGGGCGATCGGGCTGGACGCCGCGCTCGGCGCCGTGCTCAAGCGGGCCCGTGCCAACCTGCCCGACCAGCGCCGCCTCACCCAGCAGATCGAGAACCGTCGCAGGGAGTACAGCGAGATCGAGCTCATGCGTTTCGATGTGCTCGAAGAGCGACCGCTCATCACCGAGTACAGAGAGCGGCTCACCCAGGCCCTCCCCGAGGCCGAACGCGAGCGCCTCTCCGGCGCCGTCAGCGAGCTCGTCGAGCTCCGGCGCGACCTCGTCAACGACCTGATCAGCCTCGCGACCCGCTACGGCTCACGCTGGAGCGACTACGACCAGACCGTCGGCGACCTGCGGATCGTCTCGGGCGGGTTCGCGTCGTTCATCGACGAACGCGTGCTCTGGATCCGCAGCCACAGCGTGCTCGGCGACTGGAGCCCGACCAGAATGCGTCGCCTGATCGAGTACGCCGGCTCGCCCGGGGCGTGGACCCGTTGGATCGAGGCGGTGGTGCGTTCGCCGATGGCGACGCTCGGCGCTGCGCTGATCGCGATACTTGCGGTGCTCGTGAACCCGCCGCTGCGACGATGGTCGCGATCGTTCGACGAGCTCTCCCGCAAGCGGGAGGGGATGAAGGTCACTGTCACGCTCAAGGCGATGCTCGCCGAGCTGCTGGTCTCGACACCGACGCCGGCCCTGCTCTTTGCGATCGGCGTCTCGCTCCGCCAGGCGCCCGACGGGATGCCCGTCGCGGTGGGGATGGCGGTCGGCGACGCGGCGTGGATCTACTTCGCCCTTCGGTTCTTCCAGCGCCTGCTCCGTCCGGGGGGTGTGGCGATCAACCACTTCCGCTGGAACAACGCCTCGACCACTCTCGTCCGCTGGCACCTCCGCTGGTACATCCCGCTGGTCACCGTCTCGTACGCGACGCTGCGCGCCGCCGAATCGATGAGCGAGCTGCTCGACCCGTTGGACACGATCGGCCGCGCCGCCTTCATCCTCGCCATGGCGACCGTCGGCGCGTTCGTGTGGTTCGTCGCCCGCCCCAGCGGCGCCGTGATGGCCCCCTTCCTCAAGGCCAACAAGGGGGGATGGCTCGACCGCACGCGCTACCTCTGGTTCGACGCCGCGATCGCGGCCCCGGCCGTGCTCATCGTGCTCGCGGCCCTCGGCTTTGTGTACACAGCCGCGGAGATCGAGGACCGCTTCCGCATCACGCTCGGGCTGGTGCTTGGGCTGATCCTGATCGGCGGCGTACTGCAGCGTTGGCTGTACATCGCCCGACGCAAGCTCGCGATCGAGCAGGCGATCCGCGCCCGCGATGCGCGTCTGGCCGAGCTCAAGGCGCAGGCCGAACAGGCCGAGAAGGGCGACCAGCCCGAGGAGCCAAAGCAGAAGGGCGAGGAGATCGACAAGGTCGACGAGGACAAGGTCGACATCCCCGGCCTGGACGCCCAGACGCGCCACCTCATCCGCTTCGCCATCACCATCACGCTGGTCATGAGCCTCTGGGGCATCTGGCACCCCGTGCTGCCCGCCCTGAACATGCTCGACCGCGTCGAGCTCTACCCGCGCCTCGCCATCGCCGACGAGCGCGAGCAGACCGAGAGCCCCGAAGTGCTCGATGTGCTCCGGCGCTACCGGGGCGAGCCCGCGCCCGCGCCGCTGATTGTCGACGAGGACGGGGCCGCGGCGGTCGAAGCGCCCGCCAGGGAGGCGACCCCAGGCTCACCGGCCTTGCCGGGCTTGACCCCGGGCGGCATGACGCCAGGCCTCGAGCCCAGACCCGCCGAAGAACAGGTCCGGCTGCCACTCACCGACGCGCTGACCCTTTCGGACCTGCTCACGGCCGTCGTCTTCACGATCATCGCGTTTGTCACAGTGCGCAATGTCCCCGCCGTCATCGAGATCATCCTGCTGCAGCGCCTCCCGCTCGACAGCGGCGGGCGCTTCGCGGTCAGCACCATCGTCCGCTACATCCTCACCGCCATCGGCATCTTCGTCGTCGCCGGGGCTGTGGGGATCAGTTGGACCAATGTGCAGTGGCTGGTCGCGGCGCTGACCTTCGGCCTCGCCTTCGGCCTGCAGGAGATCTTCGCCAACTTCGTCTCGGGCATCATCATCCTGCTCGAACGCCCGATCCGCGTGGGCGATGTCGTCACCGTCGGCGACACGAGCGGACGCATCAGCAAGATCCAGATGCGCGCCACCACCATCACCGACTGGGACCGCAAGGAACTCATCGTCCCCAACCGCGAGTTCATCACCGGACGCGTCATCAACTGGTCGCTCTCAGAAGACACGCTGCGCGTCATCGTGGAAGTCGGCATCGCCTACGGCTCGAACACCAAGCTCGCCCACGAGACGCTGCTCCGCGTCGCGCGCGAACACCCCGATGTCATGAAGGACCCCGAGCCGAGCTGCTGGTTCATGGGCTTCGGCGACAACTCGCTGAACTTCCGCCTCGCCGCCTTCGTCCCCCACATCTCCTTCAACTTGTCCACCCGCCACTCGCTGCACATGAAGATCGACGAGGAGTTCCGCAAGGCCGGGCTCGAGATCTCCTTCCCCCAGCGCGACCTGCACCTCCGCTCGATCGACGAGAAGGTCGTCAAGCTCTTCAAGGACGCGGGCGACCAGATCAGGCCGAGCGACAACTCGCCACCGCTCCCATCGTCGGACCAGAAGAGCAGCTGAGCCCGAGCCCCGCACGCCTCATTCCGGCGGGGCCCAGTCCGTTTCCTTGTCCTTGGCCAGGATCGCGGCGCAACGCTTCACACACGGGCGGCAGAGCAGCGCCGCCTCATCGACCGGGCTCCGCCAGTGCGGCTTGTCGTTCGACTGCAAACACAGCCGACACTCGTCGCCCGTGGCGATCTTCTCGCCCTCGCCCTTCTCGACCACCAGCTCCCGGTACGCGACCTCCAGGCAGCGCACGCACAGCAGGCTGCCCCGGTGGCCCTCGACCATCGGCCGGTCTTCCGACCAGGGCGACAGGCAGTAGTCGCACTTGAAATACGCGTTGCCCTCGGCGTTGGGATCGTGCATGCTTGGATCAACCTCACTTCGCCGCGACGAGCTGGTGGTTGGCGATCAGCCTGTAAACCTCGCACCGCTCCAGGAGCTCGGCGTGGCGCCCGCGGTCGACCACCTCGCCCCCGTCCATCACGACGATGCTGTCGGCGTTCTTGACGGTGCTCAGGCGGTGGGCGACGACCAGGCAGGTCCGCCCCGCGCTGAACTCGGCCAGCGCCTCGCCGATCCGCGCCTCGCTGTCGGCGTCGATCATGCTCGTCGCCTCGTCGAGGATCAGGATCGCCGGATCGCGCAGGATCGCCCGAGCGATCGCGATCCGCTGACGCTGCCCGCCAGAGAGCGTCGAGCCCCGCTCCCCCACCACCGTCTCGTACCCCTCGGGCAGGGACTCGATGAACTCGGCGGCCCGGGCCTGCCTCGCGGCTGCGCGGACTCCGTCGTCGGTCGCCCCGCTCATGCCGTAGGCGATGTTCTCGCGGATCGTCGCGCCGAACAGGACCGTCTCCTGCGTCACCACGCCGATCTGGCGCCGGAGGCTGCGGACGCCCACAGTCGCGATGTCCGTCCCGTCGACGAGCACGCGTCCCTCGGTCGGGTCGAACAGGCGGGGCACGAGCGAGAGCAGCGTCGTTTTGCCCGAGCCGTTGGGCCCCACCACCGCCACCGTCGTCCCGTGGGCGACCTCCAGATCGATCCCGACCAGCGCCGGCGACGCCGACCCGGGGTAGGTGAACCCCACGCCCTCGAAACGCACCGACTCCTTGTGACGCCCCAGCCGCGGCAGGCCCGCGTCGTGCCCCGGCTCGGGCTCGGTGTCTAGGAGTTGCTTGATCCGCTCGGCCGCCGCCGCCGCCGTCTGGATCTCGTTGACGATCCCCGTCAAAGGCTTCAGCGACGCCGCGGCGATGAACAGCGCCCCGAGCGTCAGCAGCATCTTGGAGGGGTCCAAGGCGTTGTCGATGATGATGAGCCTGGCCGCCAGGATCGTCAGCAGCCCCAGCGAGAACAGGGCGATCACCTCGTTGAGCGGGCTCATCAGCGCCCGGGCGGTCCGCGCCCGCAAGAGATGGCGCATCACGGCCTTGTTGATCGTGTGGAACCTCGCCGATTCGTGGCGCTCGTTCGTGTGCACCTTCACCACGCGCAGGCCCTGCAGCGCCTCGCTGGCGGCGCCGTACAGGTCCGCCTGACGCTCCAGCGCCCGGCGGGTGTAGCGCCGGATCCGCGTCGAGAGCTTGCGGATCACCACCGCGATCACCAGGCCCGCGAAGATCGCCGCGATCGAGAGCTTCCAGTCCAGAATCAGCGCCGCCGCGAACGCGGCCACGCCCTTGAGCGTCTGCGCCACCGCCCGCGAGAGCAACGCCGTCATGCCCGAGGCGAGCTGCGTCGTGTCGTTAACGATGCGGCTGATCGCGTCGGATGTCCCCTGCGAGACCGCCAGCCCCAGCGGCATCCGCAGCACCCGCGAAAACAGCCGCCGACGGATGTCCGTCACCGCCTTGTACACCACCGACAGCGACAGGTAGGCGTGGAGAAAGTTCGTCACCCCGCCGACGACCGTCACCACACCCAGCGCGACCATGATCGCCACGACCGCGTTGAACGGGCCCTCGGGCAGGCGCTCGATCACCCACTGGGGGACCGCGACGAAGGGCTCGCCCGCGTTGTACGCCTCGGCCCGCTCGGGCAGCCCCTCGCGCGAGCCCTCGAAGATCGTCTCGAGGATCGGGTAGACCGCCAGCAGCCCCGCCCCGAGCCCCGACGCCGAGACCAGCGCGCACAGGAGCGCCAGCGTGATCCGCACCCGGTCACGGAGCATCCGCCCTGCGAATCCCCAGAAGGCGTTCATGAGCCCGCAGTCTACGGGCGCTCAACGCCCCGGGCCGAACGCCGGGGCACGCTCGCGGCGGGCACGAAAAAAGGGCCGGCCAAAGCGGCCGGCCCTTCGGGGAGTTGCGTTCGATCCGCTCAGGCCTGCGAGCCCGGCAGGAAGCGGGAGTCCGTCAGCGGGACGATCTCGCCGAACTGGATCGGGCCAGAGGCGATCAGGCGGTTCATCTCGCCCGAGCGGTTGTCCTGCCGCTGGAGCGTCGCCACGACCGGACGGGCGTTGTTGCCGCTGATATCGAAGCTCTCGACCATGATGCTGAAGTTGGAGAAGCGCTCGGGGTCGGTGTCGACCTTGGTGAGCACCTGGGCGTTGTCCTCCGGCCGGATGTTGACGGGCGAGGCGGCCGGAATGGTGACCAGCGAGGTCTGGATCGTCGTGCCGTCGTCGAAGCGGTAGGTCAGGCGGACGGTGACATTCTGGTTGCCGAAGGGGTTGTAGACGCTGATGACCTCGCGGGCGCCCTCGGAGGAGCTGATGCGGTCGACGAACGAGTCGGCGAAGTGGTGGACCGTCGCCGCGTTGCGGAGCCCGTGCACCGAAGTGCCGCCGACGGGGCTGTTGGCGGGCGCACCGCTCTGCGTGCCGTATTCGATCATCACGCCGGAAACGAAGAGCCGTCCCGCACCGCCATCGATCCTCAGGGTGAAGGGCTGGCCGCGTGCGATGGTCGAGATGTTGTCGATCTGGTTGTTGAGAACGAGCTGGTTGCGGGTGTTGTTCGACAGCGTGAAACCGGGCGTGATCTGCGCGACATTGCCCGGGGACGTCTCGACGAACGCCTGGATGCCGATCGCGATCGAGGGTGCGCCCCCGACATTGAGGATCGAAAGAACAGCACGCCCGCCCTCCGGAACGACGACATTCGGGATGATCGAGATCTGGTTGCCCTCATTGGGCACGCCCGAGACCGTCGACGAGCGGGGCGGCAGCGTGTCGTTGGCGATGAACGAGCTCGCGGCGACCGCGATCTCCCTGTTTGCCTCGACGCGGACGCTCACCAGCGTGTTGGCCGGCAGGCCCGCGATCGACCCGACCGTCGACAGGTCCACGCCGCCGCGGCGGTTCGCGCCCAGCGTGAAGTCCGCCGTCTCTTCGAGCGCGGCGTTGAACTCGTTGCGGTAGAAGATCCTCACCGTCAGGTCGGCGCTCGAGCTAGTCAGGTTCTGCCAGACGACGAAGCTGCGGGCGTTCAGGCCGCTGAGCACGCCCGCGAAGTTCCAAGCCGTCGCCCGGTCGCCCGGGTTCTGGGCGACCAACACGAACGACTCGCCCGTGTCGTCGCCGAAGTCGAAGCGGTTGATCGAGGCGGCGATCGCCGCGGGGTCGCCCGACTCGACGCCGGCGGAGTAGACCTCCAAGGCGTAGGGGTTGAACTGCTCGACCAGCGAGTTTTCTGGGTCCGATGAGTCGTGGAGCGTGATGTTCACCGTCGCGTTGGCGGGGATGGTGATCTCCGTCAGCGTGGTGTCGCGCATCCCGAACTCGTAGCGGGCGATCACCTGCACCTGCACATCGGTGTTGTGCGGGTTGACGAGCTTGAGCGTCTCGGTCGAGGTCGGCGAGGCGAAGCCCTCGGGGTAGACGACCATGTTGGTGTAGAAGGCCGTGCCATCGCCCGTCTTGACGATCTGGGCGTTCAGGAGCTGCACCAGGTTCCCGGGCCGGATGTCGCCGGTGAAACTGTTGACGATCGGGACCTCGCCGAAAGCGCCGCTGACATTGCGGGGTGTGTTCCCCTCCGGATCGGTCGTCGAGAAGCCGTTCGCGTCGGTAAAGAGCGGGTTGCCGAACCGGTCGCGGATCTGGGTGTCAAAGACCTCCTGATCGCTGACATTCTGCCGGTTCAGGTCGGCGATGAGCTGGACGACCGTCCAGGAGTCCTCGCCGACGATGCGTCCGAAGACGGTGAAGCCGCCGTTCTGCGTGTCGAGGCTCGGGTTGTCGTTCAGGTTGAAGAAGAACTGGCTGGTCGCCGAGTTGGGGTTGCCGCCCAGCTTGGCCATCGCGATCGTGCGCTCGAGGTTCGGGCGCCCGAACTCGTTCTGGATCGGGCCGAGGTCGGGCTCGAAGACCTGGCGGAAGCCCTCGTTCTCGTTGAAGACGAACCCGCCGCCCTGCACGATGAAGTCGTCGACGGTGCGGTGGAAGAAGCTCTCGGAGTACTGGCCCCGCTTGACATACTCAAGGAAGTTCGCGACCGTGCCCGGCGCGTCCTGGGGGAACAGCTCGATGAAGACCCGCCCGACATTCGTGTCGAACAGCACCACCGGGTTGGTGTCCAGCTCCAAGGCCGACAACGCCGGCAGGCCGTCGATCGCCGCCAGCACGATCCGAGGCTCAAGTCGCTCGAACATTTCGGCCGCGAACGCGCCGCGACCACGACCGTAAAATCGATCTGACACCATGGCTGTACCGTCTCCTGCCCTGTTCGGTCCATCTGGGCCCGGGGCTGACCTCCCGCGGCGGGGTCCGCGCTCGGGGGTTCTAGCCGAGAATCGCGGCGTGCGGGGCCGGGCTCGCCCCCGACACACTCGGGGGGAGCGATAAACCTATCGGGCCAACGGTACAACACCCTCCAACCACGGGCAAGCCCAATGCCCTAGGATCGATGCAAGTGCACGCCCCGATCGACCAGCTCGGCCTCGCCAGGCCCGTCGCCGTCTACCCCTCCGTGGGCAGAACCATCCCCCCGAGGGCCGCCGGCCAACGCCGCGTCGCCATCGTCACCCCCTGCTTCAACGCACCGGCCGACCTCGCCCTGCTCTACGGCGACCTCACCCGCCTCAACCTCGGCGGCACGCCCGACTCCCCCCTCCTGGACATCACCCTCGTCGTCGTCGACAACGCCTCCGACCCGCCCCTCGCGAGCGTCCGCCCGCCCCGAGAACTCGACATCCGCCTCCTCCGCATGGCCTCCAACGAGGGCGGCAGCGGGGGCTACAACGCCGGAATGGCCTTCGTCATCCAGCACCTGGCCACCGACCCGCAGCAGGCCCCCGAGTTCGTCTGGCTCCTCGACAGCGACGCAAGGCCCGACCCCGACGCCCTGCTCGCCCTCGTCAGCGCCATGGACGCCTACCCCGAGTTCGGCGTGATCGGCTCCTCGATCGCACACCCCGAAACAGGGGTGGTCTTCGAGATCGGCGGCAAGGTCGGACGCTGGCTCGGCCAGTTCGGCCCCTGCTACGGCGAGAACAAACCCGCCCCCAAGAAAACCGTCGAGGTCGGCTACGCCGCCGCCTGCAGCGCCCTGGTCCGCACCGGCGCGATCGCCAAAACCGGCCTCTTCCCCGAGGTCTTCCTCAACGCCGACGATGTCGAGTGGTGCTACCGCATCGTCCAGGAGACGGGCCTGAAGATCGGCGCCTCGTGCGAGTCGATCGTCCGCCA
Organism: Phycisphaerales bacterium; assembly: GCA_007124345.1. Taxonomy (GTDB): domain Bacteria; phylum Planctomycetota; class Phycisphaerae; order Phycisphaerales; family UBA1924; genus SLFH01. The sequence continues at coordinate 16,284 of SLFH01000341.1, forward strand.
CCCGCAGATGAAGTTCGGTCCGACGATGGCCCGCTACTTCCAGGCCCGCAACAGCTTCGGCCCGATCGACGCCCTGAAGCTCGGCCCCCGCGCCCGCTTCATGCGAGCCATGCGCGAGGTCCCCCGGGCTCTCGCCCAGACCATGATCGCTCGTGATGATCTCGCCGAGCTGCACCTGCGGGGCCTGTCCGACGCCGCGGCCAACCGCCTGCACGGCGCCGGCGCGATGCGCGAGCTGAAGTTCGAACGGTTCGTCCCCTTCGACCGCCTCGCAGACCGCCTGAAAAACGCCCTGCCCGAGGACGGGCTCACTGGCGCCCGCGTGAGGGTTCACCCTCGCGTGCGTCTGGGCGAAGCCGCGGCGGCCAGGATCGAGTCCGAGCTGGAATCCCTCGGCATCGAGCCGCCGCCGGTCCCACGGGGCCGCTACATCCTCGAGCGCGAGAGCTTCTTCACCGGATTGCTGCCCGCGATCGCCCGCCTGCTGCTGCCCGCCCGGACCGACATCGCGATCGTCCCCGCCCGGGGCCGCCCCAACGCGTGGGCACGGGGCCGCATCACGGTGCAGGTGACGCCCGACGGGTTCGTCCTCCGGCGCCTGAACCGCCCCCGGATGCTCGCCCGCGCTACGAGCATCATCGCGCGGGGCCTTTGGCTCTCGACCCGCCTCGCCCTCCGACGCCCGGCCAAGACGCTCCGCGACCGCCTGCCCGACGCGGCGACCTACACGATCGACGCCGAGTCGCTGCCGACCCGCCCATGAGCGAAGCACCCGAGCGCAGCCAGCGAAACCCTGATCACAGCGAGCAAGAAGGCGTCTTCGACCGCCTCTCGATCGTCGTGCTTGCGTTCAACCGGCAGCTCGCCCTCGCCGAGACGCTCGACGCCCTCCGGCCGCTGCACGAGGCCGGCGCAGAGGTCATCGTCGCCGACAACGCATCGGCCGACGACACCAGCGCGATGGTCAAAGACCGCTTCGGCTGGGCCCGCCTGCTGACGCTGGAAGAAAACCTCGGCGTCGCCGGCTTCAACCGCGGCGCCGACCTCGCGACACGCGACATCCTCCTCATCCTCGACGACGACGCCAGGCCCGACTACGCCGGCCTCGCCGAAGCCCTGGGCGTCATGCTCGCCGACGCCTCGATCGGCGGCGTCATGCTCCGGCGAACCCACCCCAAGACCGGCCTGGACGAGTGGCCCTTCGACCGCGTGACCGATCGAAGGCGCCGCTGGCCCGACATGGGCTGCGGCAACCTCATCCGGCGCGACGCGTGGAACACGGTCGGCGGCTACGAAGAACACTTCTTTCTCTACCGCAACGACACCGACATGGCGCTGAAACTCCTCGGCGCGGGCTTCGATGTGCTCTACGACCCGTCGTGGCGTGTGTGGCACGACAGCCCGACCGTCCAGCGCCAGAAGCCGCGGTGGTTCAGGCTGTCGACACGCAACTGGGTCTGGATGTGCCGCAGACACGGGCGTGGGCTCATAACGATCCGCGGCGTGCTCCTCGGCTGGGCGTGGGCGCACCGTCTCGCGGGGCTGAGTCTTTCCCGCCAATGGTCGGCCCTCCGCGGGGCGATCGAGGGTCTGGCTGCAGGTCCGCCGAAACTGCCCGAGAGCGTGCGCGCCGACGGGCGTGCATTGGGATCACTGTTGAGTCTGAAGTCGACGCTGAGAAAGAGCAGATCCTGCAGCGCAGGCGGTTCGCCCGCCAGCGGTTCGATCGCGTAGGGCAATCGGTTCAAACTGAAAACACGCATGTATGTTTCAATTTGGAACTCTGTCGTCCCGAAGGGACGATGGACTGTAGCCACTGGTGGAGAGCCGACCGACGCGCAGCGTCGGGCAAGCGCAACCCGTGGAAGTGTCTGAAGAAACAAAATCGCCCTGAAGGGGCGAAGGAACGCGTGATCTTGATCTGCGGGATCATGATCGAACACTTCCTCCACTCCTCCGAAGCGGTCTTGCTTTGTCGACGCTTTCCACGGGTTCCGGCGTGCTTCGCACGCCTCCACCCGTGGCTACATCCCAGCGCCCCTTGCGGGGCTTTCAGACGGTGAACAACGAATCTCGGCCTGCGATTGTGCCCATCGCGCGACCGCAAACCCGTACTCCGACGCGCATCCAGATCATGCACAAGAACACTTCGCGCCAGAAATCAACACACCTTCTCCGACACGATCTCACCCACACCCCACACCCCTCCTCACGCATCACACTTGTCGCGCAGGATGCGGATCTCTTGGGGGCGTACGAGCTTGCCCGTGTTCATCCCCGGGCAGGTCTTCGATGCTTTCGCCCAGGTCCGCGGGCTTTTCAGGTTGCTCTGCCAGAAGGGCCATGTGCGGCATTGCGTGGGCCGGTCTTCGTAGACGCCGCAGACCGCCCGCCCGGGGATTGTTTCGCGATCGAGGAAGACGCAGTCGTAGCCGTGCTCGGCGCGGACCTCGTTCAGCGAGGGCTCGCCCTCGACGACCATCGTGTATCGCTCCATGAACTCGGCGAGGCTCAGCCCGAGGCGTCGGGCCAGGCGCTGTGCCTCTTGCTCGGTGAAGCGGACGAACCCGCTCGGGCCGGTGCAGCAGTTGCCGCACATGGTGCAGTTGAAGCGAAGGCCCGGCTCGCCGAGCTCGGGGTCGGCGAACCACTCGGGGCGTTGTTGGTTCACGCATCGGCTCCGAGCTTGCCGAGGTAGCGGATCACGACGAGGGTCTGGTCGTCGCCCCGGTCGCGCTTGCCGGTGTGCTGAAACAGCGCGGCGTGCACCGAGTCGATCACGCACTCGGGCTCGCCGGAGCAGGATCGCAGGGCGTTGTTGAGCCGCTCGACGCCGAACATCTCGCGGTCCGGGCCGAATTCTTCGGTGATGCCGTCGGTGTAAAGCACCAGCGTGTCGCCGCTGTCGAGCGCCAACTCGTTGCTGACCGGTTCGTATCCGTCGGCGAAGATGCCCAGGGGCGGGACGGCCTGCCCGTCGATGGCGTGCACCTCGGCGCTGCCCGTCTTCTTCAGGAGTGGCGGGTTGTGCCCGCTGCGTGCGTAGCGGAGCGTGCCGTCCTCGGGGTCGTAGACCGCGAGGAAGGCGGTCACGAACATCCCCTCCAGCTCCGCCTCGACGAGGCGTCGGTTGACATACGACATGATCGCGTGGGGCTGGAAGTCCGGGCCCGCGTAGCCGTGCAGGATCGCGTGGAGCATGGCCATCACCGTCGCGGCGGCGGCCCCGTGCCCCGAGACATCGGCGATGAGGATCCCCCACTCGCCGTCGGGCAGGCGGAAGAAGTCGTAGTAGTCGCCCCCCGCCTGCTGGCTGGTGAGGTAGCTCGTGGCGATCGAGAGGCCGGGGATATCCGGCGTTTTCCTGGGCAGGAGGGTCTGTTGCACGCGGGCGACCTCCTCGAACTGGCGCTCAAGCTGCCTGGTCAGCTCGCGGTTCTGCTGGAGCGCCAGGAGGTTGCGCGTCGCGGTGCCGACGAGGTTGGCCACGAGGTAGCCCTGTTCGAGGTCGGCGTGGGTGAAGCCCTCGGGGTCGCGCCGGAAGGTAACGGTCCAGTTCTGCGCCTCGCCCGCGTCGTAGAGCGGGATCGCCAGGCACGAGCCGAGGCCCGAAGCCGCGTCGCCGAGCACGGGGTCTTTGTCGACGCGCAGGTGCGTTCTGAGCTTGGGCTCGGGCGTGGAGATCAGTTCGGCGATCAGCCCGCTCTCGTGGGCGGGGATCTGCTCCCAGTCGCGCCATGGGTCGGCGGCGGCGTAGTCCTCGACATCGCCCGCTCTGGTCTGCTCGGGCGAGATCATCCGGGTGATCTTGTATTGCCCCGGCGCCAGCCCTCGCACCGACACGGCCATGTGCATGTCGACCTGGCGGATCCGCCGGTAGCCCGTCACGAACGAACGGGTGATCTCGCTCGGGCTCTGGGCGTGGCTGATCTCACGCAGGAGCTCGCCGAGAACGGCGATCCGCTCCGAAGATGTTCTGGCGATCGGGGACATCAATGGATGGTACGGACAGCCGCGGAGGCGGATTTCATCCCGCGAGCGGTTCCGCGAGCGAAACGGCGCGCGCCAGCATCGACTCCGCCTCAGATTCCACACGCGAGCGATCCGCCTCGCCCAAGAGGGGCAGGTTGGCCCGGACACTCCACACCGCCCCCCGGCAGGCGCCGACGAGGCCCGCCGCGGCGACGCAGAGATCGCTCCTGAGGTACTTGTTGGACCGCCCGTCCAGCCCGGCGATCACGCCCGACGCCTCCGCCCCGACCCCGAGCATCGCCAAGGGCGGGGCGACCGCCAGATGCGCCCCGGACCGGACCCGGTCGGCCCGGTCGGACGCGTCTTTGGGCAGGGCCATCGCCTCGTTGAGGACGGCGTACGCCGCGGCGTCCTCGTCGGCCAGAGCCAGGAACATCGCCGAGGCCTTGGCAAGACGCCGGTCGGCAGACTCCAGCATCGGCTGGTGCTCTTCCAGCGATTTCTTACCCAGGGAGAAGGAAACGACCATACGTGCGGCGGCGCAGGCGATCGCGCCGGCCACCGCCGAGGCCCCGCCCCCGCCCGGCGTCGGCTGCTTGGAGCCGAGGCGGTCGACAAACTCTGTAAGCGTCATCGAGGCGATGCGCGGGGGGTCGCTCTGGGTCATGCGGAGCCAAACCTTCCTTCGGCCGATTCCTTGATCGCCGCCATCGCCCTCGCTCCGGGCCGGCTCAGCGCTCGATCGGGACGCCGACGACCGAACCATACTCGGTCCACGAGCCGTCGTAGTTCTTCGCGTCCTTGACGCCCAGCAGGTACTTCAGCACGAACCAGGTGTGGCTCGACCGCTCGCCGATGCGGCAGTACGAGATCGCCTTGCCCGACGGATCGACGCCCGCCCCGTCGAGATAGATCCGCTTGAGCTCGGCGACGGGCTTGAAGGTGCCGTCGGCCCGGACCGCCATCGCCCAGGGGACATTCCTCGCGCCGGGGATGTGCCCGGCCCGCTGGGCGGTCTCTGTCATTCCGGGCGGCGCGATGACATCTCCGGAGTACTCCGCCGGGCTGCGGACATCGATCATCGCCTCGCCCTTTTCCGAGGCTTCGAGGACCTCGGGCAGGAAGGCCCGGAGTGAGAGATCGGGCTCGCGCGCCTTGTACGCTTTCGGCTCAGGGCTCGGCTTCTCGGCGGTGATGGGCCTGTCCTTCTCGCTGAGCCACTTGGCCCGCCCGCCGTCCATCAGTCGGACGTCGGCGTGCCGGTACAGCTTTGCGATCCAGAAGGCGTAGGCGGCGAACCAGTTGTTGTTGTCTCCATAGCAGACCAGCGTGTCGCCCGGACCGACGCCGGCGCCGGACATCAGCCGCTCGAACCCATCCTTCGAGACAATGTCGCGGCGCATCTGGTCCTGCAGCTCGTGCTGCCAGTCGATCCCCACCGCGCCGGGGATGTGCCCGGCGCTGTACGCCTGGGTGTCGACATCGACCTCCAGCAGCTTCACGCTCGGGTCGTCGAGGCGCGCGTGCACCCAGTCGGTCGTGACGAGCACCTCGTTCGAGGCGGTCTGAGGTCCTGCGGCCATGATGACGGTCCTCCGCGATGAGAGTCTGCCGGCGCAAGAGCCGGGCGAGCGGCGATCACAATCGCAGCATACCCGACGCGGTTCGGTCTCCAAGAGCGAATCTGAAGATCGCCGGGCCTATGCCTCGCGCGAGTCGATCACCAGCGTCACCGGCCCGTCGTTCTCCAGCAGCACATGCATGTGGGCCCCGAACACGCCGGTCTTGACGGCAGCGCCCTGGGCAGCCAGATCGGCCGCGAGCCTGTCGAACTCGGCACGGGACCGGTCCGGGTCCATCGCCCGGTCGAACGAGGGCCGGCGCCCTTTGCGGGCCGAGCCGGCGACGGTGAAGTTGGGCACCAGCAGCACCTCGCCCCGGACATCGAGCACAGACAGGTTCATCTTGCCCGCCTCGTCCTGGAAGATGCGGAGGTTGGCCGTTCTCTCAGCGACGAAGCGCCGGTCCTGCTCCGTGTCGTCCCGGTAGATCCCCGCGAGCACGACGAGGCCGGGGCCGATCGTCGCGACACTCTCGCCCTCGACGGTGAGCTGCGCGTGGTTGACGCGTTGGACGATCGCTCGCATTGGTCAGGACGCTCCCTTGTCAGAGGCTGGTTTGTACACGCTCTGGCAGACGCTGCGGACGACGAGCCCCACGCCCAGCACCGCCGCCCCGGCAAGCAGCACGCGCCACTCGATCCAGAACGCCAGGCCCAGGCACCCGACGAGCCCGGCCCACGCGACAGCGGGATGGAACAGCCGCTGGCTTGGCTCGAGCCGGATCGCGGCGAGGTTGGTGATCGCGTAGTACAGCAGCACGGTGAACGCGCTGAACGACCATGTCAGGCGCACATCACCGATGAGCACGAGCCCGACGATGACCACGCCCGTGAGCACCACCGCCGCCTGAGGGCTCGCCGACCTCTCGCCGACGCGTGCAAAGACCGATGGCAAATCGGCCCGGCGCCCCATCGCAAGGACGACGCGCGACAGCCCGAGGATCAGGTTCAGCAAGACCCCGAGCATCGCCGTCCCCGCCCCGATCACCAGCACCCACGCCAACCATCGTCCCGCAAAGACCTCTGCAGCCGCCTCCAGCGGCGCGCCGCCCGCCCGCTCGGGCGAGATCGCCTCCGCCCCGGCGCTCGCGACGGCCACCAGCGCGACGGTCATGTAGATCGTCATCGTCGCAAGAAGCGTCACGATCACGGCGCGCGGGATTGTCCGACGGGGTTCGGCGACCTCTTCGCCCAATGTCGCGATGCGCCCGTAGCCGGTGTAGGCGACGAACATCAACGCCGCGGCTTCCAGCAACCCCGGCACGCGCCCGATCGTGGGAAAGACCGGCGTCAGGTTCTCACCCGCTCCTCTGACCGCGGCGGGCAGGCCGACAACGACAAACAGCGCGAGCACGATCAGCGTGACCGAAACGATCGCGATGTTGGCGGCGCTGGAGCGCCGGATCCCCATGAGCACCAGCAGGGTCAGCAGCACGACCACGCCAAGGGCGACCACCGTCACCAGATCGCCGTCGCGACCGAACAGGCGGAGGGCGTAGAACGAGACGCCAAGGGCGGCGGTCGCGGCCGAGGCGCTCTTGGCCGTCAGAAACAGCCAGCCCGCAGTAAACCCCAGCAGGGGCGTCAGTCGCCGGTACCCGTACTCGTAGGTCCCGCCGCTGACGGGGTAGGCCGCGGCGAGCTGGGCGCTGCTCAGCCCGTTGCAGCAGGCGACGACCGCCGCGATCGCGATCGCCAGCACGACCGAGGGCCCCGCGACGCCCGCGGCGATCCCGATGCTGACGAAGACCCCCGTCCCGATGATCGAACCGAGCCCCATCATCACGGCCCCGCCGAGGCCGACGGCCCTGCGCAACTCGCCGGGCGGGCCGGACGAACCGTCGGATGTCGGGGGTTCTGGCATTCGGGCACCCTCGCGGCTTGGGGTTGACCCACGCTAGGCTTTCTCCAGACCCGAGCGGCTCAACGCCGATCTTCGGGCTGGGTGAAAGGAAACCCGATGCTCAAGAAACTCACCAAGACCAAGGCCCCGCCCGCGACGATCCTCATCCGGATCATGGTCGGGGCGGTCTTCATGCTCGCGGGCGTGCAGAAGTTTCTGCGTGCCGACGAGTTCGGGGCGGGGCGATTCGAGGAGATCGGGATCCCGCAGCCCGGGCTGATGGCGCCGCTCGTCGGCGTCTTCGAGGTGCTCTGCGGGGCGCTGGTGCTGATCGGGCTGCTGACCCGCCCGGCGGTCGTCCCTCTGCTGGTCATCATGGGTGTGGCGATCTGGCAGACCAAGGTCCCGATCCTGGAGAACGACGGACTGTTGGACATGGCCCACGCCATCCGGCTCGACTTCTGCATGGTGATGGGGAGCCTGTTCCTGCTCTGGGTCGGGGCGGGCAAGCTGTCTGTGGACAAGAAGCTGGCGTCCCCCAAGCCCGCCGCCCCGCCCGCCTGAGGCGGACCGCCGCCGCACGAACCGACGCCCCGATCCCGGGGCGTTTTTTGTTATCCCGGACTGTCAAAACGGCAATCGCCGGCCCGGCGCAGCGCAAGGGTGACAACCTCCGCCCCGTCCGGCGCCCTGAACATCAAGGCCCCGGAATCCTCCGGGCGGGTACGCGGTTTGGCACGGGCCTTGCCAAGGGCCTGACAAGCACACGCCCGGCGGGATCGCCCCGGACGAAGGCGTGCCGGGACGCCGGGCACAGAGGTAAGGAGGTGTTGCCATGCTGAGCACCATGTCGATGCTTCGATCGTTCGACGAACTGTCGCGCCGTCTGGACCGGGCCTTCGAGTCGGTCGGCCAGGGCGTCGCCCGCACGCAGGTCGCCCCGGCGTTGAACATCTGGCAGGACGCCGAGACCCTGACGGTCGAGGCCGAGCTGCCCGGCTTCCGGCGTGAGGACATCGAGATCCTCGCGACGCACGACACGCTGACGATCCGGGGCGAGCGCGTCCGCCAGGACCCGCAGGGCGCAGAGGCCGCCCGCTACGAACGCTCGTTCGGACGCTTCGAACGGTCCGTCTCTTTCGGTGTTCCGATCGATCCGGACGGGATCAGCGCCTCGCTCCGCGACGGCGTCCTGCGGATCACCATGCCCAAGACGCCCGAGGCGCGGGCGCGGCGCATCGAGGTCACCGGCGAACTCCCCACCGGCACGAACCCGCCTCCGGCCGAGCTCCCCGAGACCTCGCCGAAGCGGGCCGGGGAGGCGTCGAACCCCGAAAGCTCAAGAACGTAACCGATCAGAACGATGCACCATCCACACGGAGGCGCCATCATGAACACAAACACCACCGCAATCCAGCAGCGTGAACACGCCAAGCACGCGGAAGTCACCTACCGGCCCGGGGCCGACTTCATCGAGTTCTCCGACCGCTACGAGATGGTCTTCGACCTGCCGGGCGCCACGGCCGACAGCGTCTCGCTCACGATCGACGAGGGTGTCCTCACCCTCGAAGCGAGCGTCCGCCGCGATGGCGACGAGCGGGGCCCGTCCGGCGACAACACGTGGATCGCACGCGAGTTCGGCGTCGGCGACTTCAGGCGACGCGTCCGCATCGGAGAAGACATCGACGACGAGCGCATGACCGCTTCGCTCACCGAAGGCGTGCTCACCGTCACGCTCCCAAAGCGTGCCGCCAGGCAGGCCAGACGCATCGAGATCAATCCGAGCTGACCCGATCCCGCGGCGTGGGCGAAACCCCGCGCCGCGGATTTTCTAACGCAACCTAACACACCGCTCTTCGAGAGATCACGAAGTCAAGAAACTCCAAACCGACCCACGGAGGCAACCACATGCGAATCCGACACACACCGAAGCTCATCGCCGCGACGGCCTTACTGGCGATCGCGCCGCACGCGCTCGCCGGCGCGACCCAGCCCGAGCCCGACGAGCGGACGCAGCGGGCGATCCGCGCCGCCGAGGACATCTCGCTGGCGTTCTCGTTCGCCGCGGAAGCCGTGCGCCCGTCGGTGGTCGGCGTGACCTCGGTCCGCCGTGTCGAGATGCGCCGTGGCAGGCCGGGGCCGCAGTTGCCCGGCGACCCGTTCTTCGACAGGTTCTTCGAGGACTTTTTCGACCGCTTCCAGCCCCCCGGCCAGCGCGACATGCCCCGTGGCGATCGCCCCGGCCAGCCACAGCCCGACACCGACCGCTACTTCGAACGCCGCGGCGGGGGCAGCGGCTTCATCGTCTCTGAAGAAGGCTACATCCTCACCAACAACCATGTCATCCAGGACGCCAGCGAAATCACCGTCCGCCTCAACGACGGCACAACACGCACCGCGACCCTCGTCGGCGCCGACCCGCAGAGCGATCTCGCGGTGATCAAGATCGACACCGAGGGCCTCTCGGCGCTCACCCCCGCTCGCTTCGCCGATTCCGATGAGATCCGTGTCGGCCAATGGGTCGTCGCCGCCGGCGATCCGTTCGGGCTCACTTCGACGATCACCGCCGGCGTCATCAGCGCCACGGGGCGCTCGCGCATCGGCCTGATCGACTACGAGGACTTCATCCAGACCGACGCGGCGATCAACCCCGGCAACTCCGGCGGGCCCCTGGTCAACCTCCGGGGCGAGGTCGTCGGCGTCAACACAGCCATCGCCTCACGCACCGGAGGGTTCATGGGCATCGGCTTCGCCATCCCCAGCAACATGGCCGAGATGGTTATGCGCGAGCTCATCGACGAGGGCGTCGTCACCCGCGGCTGGCTGGGCGTCGCCCTCCAGGACCTCACGCCAGAACTCGCCCGCACCTTCGGCTTTGAAGGCGAGGGCGTGCTCGTCAGCGATGTGCCCGAGGGCCCCGCCAAGAACGCGGGGATCCAGCCGGGCGACATCATCGTCCGCTTCGACGGGCGCGACATCGGGACATTCGAAACCCTCCGCATGCGCGTGGCGCGAACAGCCCCAGGGACCGTCGTCCCCGTCGAGGTCTTCCGCGAACGCGAAGCCCTCACCATCAGCGTCGAGATCGGCACGCGCGAGACCGAGCAGGTCGCCGCGGCGCCGCAGCGAGCGCCCGAGCCCCAGATCGACCGAGAGCTCGGCTTCTCGCTCCGCGCTTCGCAGTCCGGCCAGGGCGTGACGGTCACCGGCGTCGAGCCGGGCAGCCCCGCCCAGCGCCAGGGCTTCGCTGCCGGCGACACCATCCTCCGCGTGGGCGACACCGAGGTGAACTCCCCCGCCGAGTTCCGGCGGGCCCTCCGCGAGCACCGCGAACTGGGCAGCGCCCGCCTCCTGGTCTCCAGGGGCAACATGCGCTCCTTCCGCCTGCTGAGCTTCGACTGATCGCCCGGGCGGACCGCACCGATCGAAGGCGGGGTGTCCGAACGGACGCCCCGCTTCTTTGCAACGACGCTCAGCACGTCCGGCCGGAGACAATCGCCGACGAGATCGCGGCCGCCTGCACGCGGAGTTCGGGGACCGCGGTGGTCTCCCAGAGTTCGCCGCGGCGAAGCGCCCCGATCAGCCAGAGGTCTGTCGGACGCCCGTCGCAATCGAGCGCTCGACCGAGATCGTCCGACAGCAGTCCGAGCCCCAAGGGATCTGGCGCGACCTCGCCCCGCTCTGCGAGCCCGCGCACCAGCGCCGACCAGGCCCGCGGATCGGCGTGGGGCCCGGTGCAGAGCAGGCAAACTTCCGCCTCCAGACAACCTGCGCCGCGCGCGAGTTCGGCGCGGACCTTGCCGCCCCCGCCAGCGAGCCCGATCACCCGAGCCGCGTGCAGCCGGAGCCGGCCCTCGTCTTGCATGGCGAGGATCCTCGTGTGCACATCCGGCGCGCACCGGTGTCGATGCACATCCCAGAACGGCGCCAGCCTCCGGACAAACCGCTCGCGGTCGCGCGTGCGCATCGAGCCCCAGATCCGCTGCGCGTCGGGGCGGTACGCGTCGACCGCCGATCGCCATCCAGCACCCGATGCGAGCACTCCCCGCATCCATCTACGCTGTTCTCTGAGCGACGCGCCGACCGGTGGACCTTCCGGGCATCCCCCCGACGGCCCGTGCGGACGCGGAATGAGTCCCCGCACCGAAACGGCGTCGATCGGACCCCTGTGCCCTTGCGCTTCCAGCGTGATCGCGGCGTCGAGCATCGTCAGACCGGAGCCGACGATCAGCACACGCTCCCCGCGCCCGATCGTCGCGACCCTCCGACGGCCCGCTTCAGTCCAAGGGTCGATCAGACGACCATCGGCGACAAGGCCCGGATCGGCCGGAGGCGAGGCGGGCGGACCGAGCCCCAGCGCCAGCACGCACGCGTCGGCGGAGACCGAACCGCCCCCAGAGAGCGAGAGCACAAGGCGGCCGTCCTCGCGAACGATACCAACGACTCGCTCGCGCACATGGCTGAACGTGCCGCCCTCACCCGCGCACACGACCGCGTCGTCGAGCACACTCCGGAGGTACTTGGCGTACAGCGATCGCGGCTGGAACGAAACGGGGTCGCA
>SLFH01000065.1 GCA_007124345.1 Phycisphaerales bacterium
CCCTCTTTGCCGCCTACATCCAGATCGTCCAGACGCAGATCACCAGCCAGTCGGTCAGCTTCGCCCGCGCCAACCAGGTCGCCATGGCGACCGACAACCTGCCCGTCGCCCAGTACGAGGGCTACGGCAAGTTCGTCATCGTCGCCCCGCCCCGCGAGGGCGGCGAGTTCCGCGAGGATGCGGTGGAGATGAACGGACGCACCGTCTATGTCGACGGCGCCATGCTCGTCGACCGCGAGCAGGAGACCTTCCGTCGCGACCGCGACGCCTACAGCCACATGCAGGTCGGCCAGACCTTCAAGGTCGACCTCCCGCGCGACATGCGCTCGGCTCGCGAGCAGCGCGACCTCACCGAAATCGCTGCCGCCGATATTCCCGAAGCGGACCGCAACCAGCTCGTCGCCGACCGCATCGCGAGCATCCAGCGTTCGCGCCTCGTGATGCTGATCGGCGAGTTCGACCACGGCGACCACAGCCACGAGTACCGCTTCGCCGTTGTTTCCTCCAGGAACGGTCAGATCCGCGATGTGCTGCAGTTCTACGGCGTCACGCTGGCGAACCCCGCCCTGCTGGGCGGCATCTTCCTCGGCGTGCTGCTGGCCTTCCTCTTCTGCGCCCTGACGATGAACGCCGTCGGCCGGGCCGCCTACGCGATGATGGGCGAATGCCGCAGGCAGTTCGCCAAGATGCGTGAGGCCTTCCGCGCTCAGGGCATGAGCGAGGAGCAGATCGCCGACCCGATGCAGTGGCCCAAGCAGGTCGAGCACGAGGGCAAGCAGTACCCCGACTACGCCACCTGCGTCTCGATCTCGACCGCCGGCGCTCAGAAGGAGATGATCGTCCCGGCCCTGCTGGCGATCCTCATCCCCATCGGTGTCGGCATCGTGCTGGGCGTGCCGGGCGTGATGGGCCTGCTCGCCGGCGGCCTGACCTCGGGCTTCGCGGTCGCAGTCTTCATGGCCAACGCCGGCGGCGCCTGGGACAACGCCAAGAAGCTCATCGAGTCCTACGGACGCATCACCGCCGACGAGATGATCAACGATGCCGAGAAGGCCGCCAAGGTCCCCGAGACCGTCCGCGACGCCATCCGCGCCCGTGCGGAAGAAATGGTCCGCACCGGCAAGGGCGACGCCTATGTCTACGGCAAGGGCTCCGACGACCACAAGGCGACCGTCGTGGGCGACACCGTCGGCGACCCCTTCAAGGACACTTCCGGCCCCAGCCTCAACATCCTCATCAAGCTCATCTCGGTCGTGTCGGTCGTCTTCGCCGGCCTGACGGTCAAGTTCGGCCCGATCATCGCCGCCGCCATCGGCCTGGGCTGATCGGCTCCAACTCGGCGCCGCTCGCCGCGGCGTGACCGAAAGCAATCACGAAACCCAGCCGCCCTTCGGGGCGGCTGGTTTCTTTTTGCATGCCACGGCCTGACCGATGCGCAGAAAGCCTCGAGGCAATGACAGCTGCCGAGCTTCAGGGTCGCCCAGGGTCTAAGAGCTCTGGCGTCCGCTTCAGAACGCCTCGTGCCGCTCGTCCTCGTACTCGGGCCCTTCGCCCTCGGGCGGCTCTGTTGCCGGCTCGTCTTCCTCGTCGGGGCGGCCCATCGGTTCGAAGTACGGGACCATCGGGGGCTCTTCGGGCGCCGGGACGCCGTTCTTGCGGCTGGAGATCTTGTGCTGCACCCAGAGGATGATGCCCGCCCCGACGACGGCGGTCACGCCGCCCGCCCACTGCATCGAGCTCAGCCTCTCGCCGAAGATCAGCAGCGAGCCGATCGCGACGCCGAAGGGCTGGAGCTGGATCACGCCCGAGCTGACCGTCACGCCGAGCCTGGCGATGCTGATGTAGTAAAACACATGGCCGAAGGCGATCCCGATCAACGCCGAGACCAGCAGCCAGAGGAACTGGTCGGTCTCCATCGCCAGCGCGTCGGCCCCCATCCGCTGGCCGAAGAGCAGCATGAGGACGATCATCGCCGCCGCCGTGTACTGGCAGATGACAGCGAACGCGGTCACCGCAGGCGCCTTGTGCATGTACTTGCGGACGCTCAGCCCGTAGCAGGCGAACAGCAGGCCCGATGCGACCGCCAGCAGCACGCCGAAGGTCGTGCTCTGGGCCCCGAAATCGTCATCGAGGGCGACGGTCACGATCGTCCCGCCGAAGACCAACGCCATCCCCGCCAGAAAGACCTTTGACGATGCGATCACCCGTTCGGCGGGGAAAAGCAGCACCGCCCCAATCGTCACGAAAACGATCTGCAGGCGCAGGCCGAAGGTCAGCAGGCCCGGGTCGATCTGGTAGTGGGCGGCGGTGAAGCAGACCTGCCCGGCGATGTTGAACGCCGAGGGGACCAGCGCCGCCTTCCAGATGCCCGCCGGCAGGTTCTTCTTCGCCAGCCCCATCAGGACGACGGGCATCCAGAGCAACGCAGCGAAGCCGTACCGCCACCCGTTGCTCGTCCACGCGTCGACCTGGCCGGCGAAATGGCGGAGGAACAGCGGCACGCTGCACCAGCCGATCAGCGTGACCACGACGGTCACCACGCCGATCCAACGCCCGCCGGAATCGTCCTGCGATGGGGTCAAGGGCCGATGCTAGGCCGGGCCGCAGAAGCAAAAAAGGACCGCCGCGCCCGGGAACGCAGGGCGCGGCGGCGAACGAATCGATCCAGGCTCCCCCAACCCCGGGGTTTTGATCAGCAGCCCGCGGCGAACGCGGACAGATAGGCGAAGAAGTCGTCGGCGTCGATCACGCCGTCACCGTTGAAGTCGGCGACAGGATCTCCCGCCGCAAAGAGCTGCAGGAAGAGGAAGAAGTCGTCGGCGTCGACCACGCCGTCGCCGTTGAGGTCCGCCGGGCAGGCCGGGGCGGGATCCTCGCAGGAGGTGACCGTCAGCGAGACGGCGTCGACCGCCGCCTCGACGATCGCCTGCGGGCCGAGGTCCGACGCGATGAACCGCACGCGGAACTGCTCGCTCGGCTCGGGGAAGACATCGTTGATGACGAAAGAGACAAAGAACCAGCCGCCGTCGTTCTGCCCGTCGTTGGGGCCGACACGCTCCAGGAGCGTCCATGTCGCGCCGTCGTCGTTGGAAACCTCGACATCAAAGGGGTCGACGCCGGGGTTGTTGCCGCGCGTGTTGCTGAACCAGCGCGCGTAGCTGAGGATCGCTTCGCCGCCGGACGCGTCGATGGCGGGGCTGGTGAGGATCGTTGCGCCGTCGTCGACATCGCTGTTGCAGCTCGGCGTCGCCCGGTTGGCGGTCAGGTAGCACTGCCCGGAGCCGTCGAAGTCCGAGGGCGGGTTGCCCCGGTTGCAGACGGTCCAGGGGATCGGCACGCCGCGATCCCATGTGCCGTCGGTGAGCGCTGGCGTGTCGAAGACGGTCCAGCCCTTGTCGGTCTCGAAGTTGTCGTCGAAGCGGACCTCGAAACTGCCCGGCGCCGAGGCGTACGCCTGCGTCGGCGCACCCTCGGGCAGCAGCACCAGCCCGGCCTCGACGCCCCGGGCGGAGAAGAAGAACTCGAGCGCGTCCTCGCAGGTGATCGGGGGCAGCGTGGCGGTGTACAGGTTCCCGCTCTGGGGGTCGAGCACGACGGAGGTGAACGAGCCGCCGTTAACGCGGTAGCGGGCGACGGCGCTGCCGGGCACGAGCTGGTCGTCGCGCGGATCGATCGAGACGGCGATCTCCGTGAACTCGCCGGGCTGGACGAACGCGGGCGGCCCGTCGGGCAGCGCGATCACGGGGCCGAGGAAGGGCGGCTCATCGATCTCGAGCCTGAAGTTGTAGAGCTGGATGTCGTTGGTGCTCGTCGTCGTGAAGACCTCGACAAAGTACGACCCCGCTTCGGGCAGCGTGAACGAGAGCGTCTCGGTCTCGCCGAGCCCGGCGCTCGAAGCGGTCGCGAGCACCGTCGTGCCGTTGGACGACAGCAGACGGATCGACGGGTTCAGCACGCGGAGCGAATCGCGGGTCGAACCGGTGTTGCATTGCTGTGTTTGCGGCCCTTCGAGGTAGCTCTGGCCGACGGGGATCACGCGGACCGTCGCCTGCCTGACCTCGCTCACCGAGAACGAGAAAAAGTCCCGGTCGGCCGGGCGGTCGAGGCTCAGGAGGTCGAAGCCGACGGTCCCGTCGGACAACGCCCCCAGCGGCGTGGCGGTCGCGGGCGTTCCGTTGGGCGTCAGCGGGTCGCCGTAGTACCGCTGCGCGTTCTGGATGTCGTCGAGCTGCGGGCCGAGGAACCCGACATTGATGAACGGCTCCATGAGCTTGGTGCCGTTGGCGGGGCAAACGTGCGCCTGGCCGAGCCCGTGCCCGTGCTCGTGGCTGATGACATTGCGCATGCGCACATTGTTCGAGCCGGTGTTGTTATAGAAACTATCAAACGCGTCGAAGACCATGTCGCCGACATTCGGAAAGAAGTTGTACGCCAGCACGCCCCCGTTGCCGTCCAGCGGGACCGCGGCGACCCGCACATCCCCGCGCACGCCGAGCTGTCCATTGCTCTGGCCGATTGAGGTCCCGCTGTCGTTGGGCTCGAAAACATACTCGACGCCGGAGAGGTTCCCCCAGCGGTCGAACTCATCGTGGAAGAGCTGCTGCCAGTTGGCGGTGTTGCCATAGATCCCGTCCAGCCAGACAAAGAGCTGGCTCGGCCCGCCGGGCAGGCCGCTGGTCGCGGGGACATTCGTCCCGTCGGGCACGAAGCTGTAGGTGAGCGTCACCGGGACGCCGAACTGGTTGGGCACGCTGCCGTTGGTCGCGGTGCTCGTCCAACGCCGCACCTGCTGGAAGTCGCCCTGGTCTCCGTAGAGCAACTCGCTCACGGCGTGCACGAACTCGGGGTCGGTCCCCGGGGTGAAGCAGAGGGCGATCGGCGGGCCCTCGCTCGCGGCGCCCTCGACCAGCCTGGCGAGCATCAGCCGATGGATGGGGTTGATCCGATCGAACGACTCGCGCGAGATATGCCCGGCGACCCACTCGTACTCGACCGCCTCGCCCTCGCGCACGGCGTCGCGCAGCGTGCTCAGGTCCGCCAGCTCGGGCAGATGCTCCTCGGGGATCGCCAGCCGCATCTCAATGGGCAGTGTGTTGAAGACCGCCAGCTCGATGACCTTGGAGGCGAGCTCGCGCGGGTCGTCACCCTGGTGCATTCCCCGGGCCCAGCGGTGGGCGGGCATCGGGCCGTGCGTGTGATCGAGCTGGCAGACCGTCTCGCAGCCAAGGTCCGATACACTGACCTTGCCGCCCGGAGCGGCGCTGGCCGCAGCGGCCATCGCACCTGCCGAACCCAAAACAAAGGCGCCGACAGCGCCGCCCGCAACAACTCGCGCATGCATGCTTTGAACCCCTTCAGACTCTGCCAAAGCGACTCGGAAAGCCGCGCCGGCCCCGACGCATCGGGTTACTACACCCACCACAACAGCTCTGCGCCACGCAGCAACAACCCGAGACCGAGCCGCCACGCGTTGCAATGCCTCGAGATCACAAAGTCACCCGCGAAGACGGGGACCGCCCGACCTTTCGCCCGCGACCCCGCGCCGGATCCCTCCGCCCGGCCCGGACTGTCAAGATCGCGCAAGAGCTCCCGCCCGTCAACTTTTCAAACGCCCCAACTTCCGGTGACGCCATGACAAACGATCCTGCACCCACGACCGAACACGGCCCCGACGCTTGGCGGACCCGCCTCGGCCTGAAGCTCGACTCCGGCGCAGTCGCCGAGTTCCGGGCCGCTCTGGACCACGCCGGGTTCTCGGGCGAAGGCGTCGCCGACGCGATCGGGCGCGACGCGTTCAGCGGCGCATCAGGACGCAGGAGTAACGAATTGCTCCTGCGCACCTGCGCGGGTCGGCCCGTCGATACGCTGATCCGGTTTTTCCTCATCGGCTCGCCCGTCACGCCCGAGGCCCTCGACGGAGCGATGCCGAACTTCGGCGCTGAGCGCCTGCTGAGGTCTGGCCTGGCGACGCAGACCTCAAACGCCCTCCGCTCCCGCTTCGAGCTCTTGCCCGTCGACCGACTGCTGGTCTTCTTCGACCGGCGCGAGGACGAACAGGGCCGCGAGCATTTCGCCGACGACTATGTCATGGGTGTCGGCGCCAGCACGCGCACGCTCATCGCCTCGCGGATCCGCCGCAAATCAAAGACCGCGATGGACCTCGGCGCCGGCTGCGGCGTCATCGCCCTCGCCATGGCAGAGGACGCCCAGACCGTCGTCGCCAGCGACATCAACCCCCGCGCCGCCGCGATGACCTCACTCAACGCGACGCTCAACAGCATCACCAACATCGAGCCCATCTTGGGCAGCTATTTCGAGCCCGTTCGAGGCAGGCCCCTCGGCTCGATCGTCACCAACCCGCCCTTTGTGATCTCGCCCGAGCGCCGGTACATCTACCGCGACAGCGGGCTGCCCGCCGACGACGCGGTCCGCGCCGTCTGCCGCGACGGCGCCGCGGCTCTGGAAGAGGGCGGGTGCATGCAGGTCCTCTGCAACTGGGCCTCGACGCGCGACCACCCCTTCGACGACCGTGTCCGTTCGTGGTTCAAGGGAACCGGCTGCGACGCGGTCGTCCTGGTCTCCACCGAAAGCACGCCCCGCGCCTACGCCTGCACCTGGATCAGCCACACCGAGACCGACACGCCAGAAGAGGCCAGCGCCCGCCTCGACCGCTGGCTCGCCTACTACGACAGCCACGAGATCACCGCGATGGTCGGCGGGCTGATCAGCGTCCGCAAGCGGTCCGCCGGCCCGCCGAACTTTGTCGATGTCTACCGCGTCCCCGAGCGCGTGCTCACGGCGGGGCGCATGGGCGATTACATCCTGCGGATGCTCGAATCCGGCGCCGCCCTCGCCGGACTCAAGACCGACGCCGACCTGGGCGCCCTCCGCCCCGCCGCCGCCCCCGACGCTCGCGTCCGTCAGGAGTTCGGCCCCGCTGAGGATGGCTGGTCGCTGCTCTCGACGGAGATCTCCGCCGCCGGCTCGCCGCTGCCGCCCCGCCCGACCGACGCGTACATGAGCCGCATGCTGATGCGGTGCGACGGCGCACGCCCACTGAGCGAACTGGCCGACGAACTCGCCTCCCAACTCGCGACCGACCTCGGCGCCGACCCCGATCAGGCCAGGGCGGGCGCCGCGCGCCTGGCCCGCCGGATGATCGCCGAAGGCGTGCTGCTGCCCGGCGAACCGGGTGTGCAAAGACGATGAAGATCACACCCCCGCGTCAAGGCGGGGCGTCGCCCTCGGTCGTGCGGCCGTTTCAGCCCAGACCGACGCACTACCCTCTCGCCCGTGCACGAACTCGAACTCTTCCACCTCCCCGGCCCGCCGGCCGACGCGGGCTTCGCCCACGGGCGCGCCCTGGCGCACTTCTTCCAGAGTCCTTTTTTCGACGCCTACATCGCGAGCCTCTGCACGATCAACCGCGTCGAGCACGACGACATGTTCGAGCAGGCCGATCGCTGGCTCGCTCGCCTGCCAGAGCATTTTCAGGTCGAGATCGACGCGATGGCTTCCGGCGCTCGCTCGCGCACGCTCCGCGTCGCCGCCTTCCTCTACGCCGACATCGCCCGCTCCACTGACGCCGTCGCGACCCGGGATCCGGCGCACCAGAACCCCGCGGCCTCACCCGAGGATCCCGCCGACCACACGCTCCTCGGCGGGCCGATGTGCTCGGCGGTCGCGCTCGAGATGAACGGCCGCCCGTGGGTCGCCAGAAACTGCGACTGGCTCACCGCCACGCTCGTCAGGGGCACGGCCGCCGTCGTCCACGAGGTCCCCGGCCGCATCCCGGCCATGGCGCTCGGAATCAAGGGCGACATCGACATCGACACGGGCGTCAACGCCGAACGCCTCTGGCTCCACCTGCACACGCTCTACTCGCCCGAAGAACCCCGGGGCGACCGCACGCAGATCTCGTGGCTCTTCTGGGCGCGCGAGGCCCTCGAAACATGCGCCACGCTCGACGAGCTCGACCGCTACATCGCCTCAACCCAGCGCGACCGAGGGGTCATCGTCGTCGCCGCCGACGCCAAGAGCGGCGAGCGGGCCCTCTTCGAGTGCTCGCGCGCAGACCACCGGCGAATCGACGCCGGCGACGCACCGCTCATCGCTACCAATCACCCCCAACACAAGCATCCGACCCCGGAGCGAGCCGCCAAGAGCAGGCCGGGCGCGACCCTCACCCGCTACTGCGCCGTGCGAGATCTCATTGCCAAAACGCCGCCCGAGCACGGGCCCGACGACCTGATCGACCTGCTCGCCGACCCCGGCGTCGAGATGCGCACCCCCACCCACCTCCGCACAATTTATTCGGCCGTCGCCGACCCGGGCAGTGGCGACATCTGGTTCTCCGCGGGGAGCGCAGACGGATCCCCCGCCGCCAGCACGGGCGGGTGGGTCAAAGCGCCCTGGCTCTGGTAATCCCTCAGCCGCGCTCGGGCAGGTTCAGATCGCCCGCGTGAGGGCTCTCGCTCAGCCGCTCGCGGAACTCGGCGATGAACTCATCGACCCCCTCGATGTTCGAGGGCCACGCCATGCGGATAAACCGCATGCCGAGCTCGGGGTGCCCCGAGTAGATCAGGTCCAGCGCCTCGCTCCACAGCGTCACCGGCGGGCGCCCGTCCTCCCACGACGGATCCAGCAGCACCGATTCGATCTTTTCTTCGAGCTGTCGCGGGCTCGGGGCGGAGGTCCGCATCAGTTCCGGCGACAGCCTGTACCGGCGCCCGTCGAACGCCAGCACGATCCGCGGCGCCGGCGACTCGGCGAACGACGCACGCCAGTGCGCGAACGACCAGTCGCGTCCCTCGAACTCCGGCTTTCCGTCGCGGTTCAGGTCGATAAACCTGCCGCCGTACTCCGCCCGGATCTCGTCGACGAGCTCAGGCCCGGCCGAGCCGACACGGTAGATGTAGAAGTTCGTGCAGCAGTTCGCCCCGCCCGTGAACTCCGTCACGATCAGGTCGACCGTCCCGTCGCCCGTCACATCCTGCCCGCGACCGAAGACCGTCTGGGCGCTCTCGGGCGCACCCGAGCCCAGGGTCAGCCTGCCGCCCGCCTCGACGCTGCGGCTGAGCATCTCGCGCGTACCCCGCGCCACCGTCAGACGCTGCCCGCCGTCGTCGGTCCGGCGCACCGCCACCTCGAACTCACCGATCCGGAGGCGGTCGATCACACTCGGGTCGCGCGGCTGCGCGTCCGCCGGACGCTGGTTGGTCGCCAGCGTGTCGGTCGCGGGCGCACGCCCCTCACCCTCGGCGGCGGTTTCAGCCGGAGTCTCGGCGGGGGCGGGATCCGTCCGCTCACCACAACCGGCCAGAAACACCGACCCGGCGCAGAGCGCCCCGGCACACAGCAGCGACTTCGCGTTGATCTTCATGCCACGATCCTACCGGCGCAGACCCGCCCCCGTTGACCCTCAACGCCCCACAAACGCACGCACAGACAGAAAAACAGCCCGGCGGGAAGCCCGCCGGGCTGTCGGTTCCAGTGACTCGTTCGGTGAGCCGTCGTTTCTGACGACAGGCTCAGTGGTTGATCTTAGTGACCTTCACGGCGGTGTAGCGCTGGCGGTGGCCGGTCTTCCGCTTGTAGCCCTTCTTCGGGCGGAACTTGTAGATGTGCAGCTTGTCGCCGGCGACGATCGGCTCAATAACCTCCGCCGTCACGCTCGCGCCCTCGATGTACGGACGCCCGATCGCGGCGTCGGTCCCCTCAGGCTTGACCATCAGCACCCGGTCAAAGGTGACCGTCGCCCCGGCCTCGGCCTGACCGCCCTCGTGCAGGTCGATCAGGATTTGCTCGCCCTCGGCAACCTTCCGCTGGCCGCCCGACTCTTCGATGATCGCGTACATCGCGTCTGCTCCGATCTTGGACCCCGACCAAACCGGGCGGGACCGCAAGTTTAGGACGCCCACGCCCCGGGACAAGCCCGCCCCGGCCCACGCCGCGATCTCGCCCTCACCAA
>SLFH01000063.1 GCA_007124345.1 Phycisphaerales bacterium
CGGCGCTGGCCGAGGCCGACTCCGCCCTGAACGAGGCGTACGAGCTCCTGCTGCAGGCCAAGAGCATCGCGGGCGATCAGATCAACTTCCCCAGCACCGCCGACGAGCGTGCCTCCCAGGCCCGGATCATCGATTCGATCATCACGGGGCTGGTGCACATCGGCAATCGGCGGGGCGTCGCGGGACACATCTTCGGGGGCTCGAACCCGACCACGCCTCCGATCGAGCAGTTCCTGACCGGATTCCGCTTCAAGGGCGAGGGGCAGGGGCTGGTGACCGACCTGGGCGTCGGCTCGAGCATTCCGATCACACTCGGGCCGGAGAACGCGCTGGGCTCTGTCTCCGCCCGCGTCAACGGCACGCGCGACCTCGAGCCCGGCCTGACCACAGACACCCGCCTGGCCGACATGCACGGCGCCCGCGGGCTCGGCGTCGGCGATGGGCCGATCGCCCTGAAGATCAACGGCGCCGACCCGATCACCATCGATCTCGCCAACGCCGACACCATCGGCGATGTGCTCAAGCGGATCGAAGCGGCGATGAAGCGCTACGAGACCGACAACGAGATCAATCTGCTCGGCCCGGGCGGGGTCTCCCTCGACGGGCGCTCGATCCGCATCGATGTCCTCCCCGCCCCCGCGGGCGAGCCGGCGTACGAGCTGGCGTTCAGCGGGGTGGGCGGCGCAAAGGCCGCGGCCGACCTGGGGCTTGAGGGCGAATCCGGGCCGGTGGTCTTCGACGCCGCCTCGGCGAACGGGCTTGCGACCTCTCCCCGCCTGACCATGACCACGCCCCTCGCGGCGCTGGGAACGCTCGATGGTGAACTGCCCCTGGGCACGATCAGATTGCGCTCTCTCGGCAGAACCGCGCTCGTGGACCTCTCCAACGCGCAAAGCCTGCAGGATGTCGCCAAGGCGATCGAGGGGACGGGCCTGGGCCTGCGCGTCCGGATCGACCCCGAGACCGATCGGCTGATGATCGTCAGCGAGGTTTCGGCTTCGAGGGGGCAGGCCCTCTCGATCGAGGACGCCGACGACTCTCACACCGCCGGCCTGCTGGGCATCCGGTCGTTCGACGACCAGACCAAGGCGTCGGACCTGAACTTCGGGCGCGGGGTCTCGGTCGTCAGCGGGGCGACGCACCCTGATACGGGCGCCGCCGACCCCTTGCGCGACATCGATTTTCTGATCCATCTCGGCGACGGCACTCCCATCGCCATCAACCTCTCGCCCTCCGACACCGCGACGGTCGGTTCGATCGCCTCTTCGATCCAGGCGCAGCTCGAGCAGGGGCTGATCGAGGCGGGGCTGGACCCGGCTGTGGCCCGCGTCGAGCTGGGGACGGGCCCCAACGGGCTGCGGATCGTGCAGGACACGACGATCGCGGGCATGGACGGCGCGATCCGGGTGGAGGCGAAGAACAACAGCCGCGCCGCGTTCGACCTCGGCCTGCTCGGCGGCGAGTACGACCCGGGCGAGGGCGTGCTGCGCGGGGCGGATGTCTCGAAGGTCAGGCCGGAGAACGCGCTGACGGCCCTGATGGATCTGCGCGAGGCCCTGATGGCCAACGACACGACTGGCATCACCTTTGCGGGAGAGCGTCTAGAGCGAGCACTCTCGGATGTGGCCGACGCACGGGGCGTCGCCGGGGCGCACGCCAGACGGGTGGACTCGGAGCTCTGGCATCTGGAGGACCGCAGGGTGGTCGACGAAACGCTCCGGAGCGACATCCGGGACACGGACTTCACGAAGGCGGCGACCCGCATGGCCATGCTGCAGACGCAGCTCCAGGCGGGGTACCAGAGCACAGCGAGCATGCAGAACCTTTCGCTGCTGGATTTCCTTGGTTGAGAGAGTGATCGGCCGGCGGACCGGAAGGCCCGCGCGAGCCGTTTGACACAGTCAGGCACGCCCTCCCGAACGACGGCCGCGGGACGGGCACGCTGGAAGCGGGACGCTCGGAGCGTCGCGCCTGGGCATGCAAGGCCGGAAAGACGGGAGCGCACCGATGGAAGTGCGGACGACTCGCTTCGGGGTGATCGAGATCGCGGAGGACCGCGTGATCACCTTCCCCAAAGGTCTGCTGGGATTCCCCGAGAGGACGCGGTTCTGTCTTCTCGAGCCCGGCGACGACGCGTGCTTTTTCTGGCTCCAGTCCCTGGACGAGCCGAGCCTCGCGTTCGTGGTGACCGACCCGGCACTCTTCGTACCGGACTACTCGGTGCCGATCCGCAAGGAGCAGATGGGCGAACTGGAGCTCTCGCGTCTTGAGGACGCGCAGGTCTTCGTGATCGTCAACCGCGTGGAGGACCACCTGACGGGCAACCTTCAGGGGCCCCTTGTGGTCAACACGCTCAGTCGCGTCGGCGAACAGGTCGTGCTGGCCGAGAAGCGTTGGACGACGCGTCACAAGCTCGTGAAGGTGGCGGCCGCCGAAGCGCCCGAGCACCGGGCCGCATCGGCCTGAAGCGACGGGACGGCCCGTCCTTACCCCTTGTGTCCCGGCGGGAAGCGCCGGGGCGGTCACGGGTGCGCTCGGCGCGTTCCCGGTC
>SLFH01000312.1 GCA_007124345.1 Phycisphaerales bacterium
CCTGGTCGGCCTGCGTCGCCGCCGCTGATGCGGTCGGTCCGATTCCGAAGCTTTCGGTGTCCCCGGCTTTGCGGCCGGGGACACTTTTTTGTCACTTCATCGCGTGCAGGCCGCGTTCGCGCCGGGCGTTGTTGACCGCTTCGAGCGCCTCGGGGTGCTGGCGGAGCAGGCGGAGGAGCTGGCTCATCGAGCAGCCCAGCCGGACCGAGGCCTTCTTCACATCGCTCTTGCAGGCCTCGATCATGTCCATCGCCTCGGCGAGGAGGGACGGGTAGTCGGCGTGCTTGGGGTTGCAGACGATCTTGCCGCCGTTGCAGCGCGATCGCCAGAGCTCCGATCGAACATCTCCCGCGGGGACCTCCATCCGGACCTGGAGCGCGAGGTTGAGGCGGAGGCGCCGGATGGCGACGCGCCGGTTGCTCTCGGGGCTGCGTCGTTCGCCGGCCTGCGCGGTGACGCCGGTGGGCGTGTGACGGAGCATGACATGCGTCTCGGTCTTGTTGCGGTGCTGGCCCCCGGGGCCGCCGGTGCGCCCGCGCGTCAGTTCGCAGTCGTCCATGAGCTCCGCCTCGGGCAGCGAGGCGGGGTGGGGCGAAGGGGGCTCGCGGGGGGATTCGAAGAGTTCGTCGAGCGAGAACGGCAAGGTCGTGCGCCCTCACTTTCAGCAGGCGGTGGTCGGCACCGGCGCGAGCGTCAGATCGTCTTCGATGCCAGCACACAGCCGTTCGTGGGCGAGCCCGGCGATCATCGCGCCGTTGTCGACGCAGAAACGCATCTCGGGGAGTCGGAGGTCGAGGCCACGCTCTTCGGCGAAGGCGCGCAGCGCGTCGCGGAGCGGGGTGTTGGCCGTGACGCCCCCGCCGGTGAGCAGGGTGCGGCAATCGGGATTGGCGTCGGCCGCACGCGCGAGCTTGAGCGTGATCGCGCTGATACACGCGTGCTGGAAGCTCGAAGCAAGGTCGCGTCTGGCCTGTTCGGAGTGATCTTCGTGCGTGCGGGGGAAGTGGCCGCTTGAGTCCGGCCTGCCCCGCACGGCGTACAGCATCGCGGTCTTGAGCCCCGAGAACGAGAAGTCCAGCGAGTCTTTGCCGAGGCGGCTGATCGGGAGCTCGTGGGATTTGGGGTCGCCGCCTTGCGCGAGGCGTTCCAGATTCGGACCGCCCGGATGCTCCAGCCCCAGCACGGTCGCGGCCTTGTCGAAGGCCTCGCCCACGGCGTCGTCGATTGTCGCACCGAGGCGGGCGAGCACGGTCGGCGAGTCCATGCGATAGATCGAGCTGTGCCCCCCGCTGACCACCAGCCCCAGCGCCGGGAATGCCGGGCGGTCGCCCCCGAGCAGCCCGGCGTACAGGTGCGCGTGGACATGGTCGACGCCGATGAGCGGGATGCCGAGCGTCCACGCGAGCGACTTGGCGGCCGAGACGCCGACCAGGAGCGGGCCGATGAGACCCGGCCGGTGCCCGACACCGATGGAGCCGAGGTCGCCGAGCGAGACGCCGGCGCCGTCGAGGGCGAGGCGGACGATCGGCACGATCCGCTCGACATGGGCGCGGCTGGCGATCTCGGGCACCACGCCCCCGTACTCGGCGTGCAGCTCGTGCTGCGAGGCGACGACGGAGGAGCGGACGGATACGCCGTCTTCGACGATCGCCGCGGCCGTCTCGTCGCAGGAAGTCTCGATGCCGAGGGTTAGCATGCGGCTTCCGTCACGGCGTGGATTCCTGGAGCTCGGGGCTTTCGGCGTCTTCCATCGGGCGCACGCCCGCGTCGATCAGCCAGCGTTCGAGGCGGTTGTCGGTGATGCTGAGTGTGGCGATGCGTTCGCCGTCGGGCCCGTAGACCTCCAGGCGTCCGCCGGCGATCTCGATGTTGTCGTCCCAGAGGTCGGCGCTGAACGCGGCGTCGGGGTCGGAAGCGCCGGCCTGGAGGGTCTCGATTCGCCGTTCGAGCCCTTGGAGCTGGCGGAGCATGCGCTCGCGCATGCGACGGGCCTCGACGAGTTCCTGGGTGATCTGCTCGGCGCCGGTGATGCCCGGCTCGCCGGTCGCCTTCCACTGCCCGGTGTCGACGCGAGCGATCAGGGCGCGGACGGCCGCGTCGAGCTGGGGGTCCTTGAGCTGCTCGGCGATCGCCAGCGGGCCCTCGGGCACCTCGCGACCGTTGTCGGGCTCGGCGGCGCGGATGACATCGAGGTCGCGCCGGGCGATGAACATCTCCATCGCCTGTTCGTTGGTGACGGGCACGAAGAAGCCCTCGGTCGGGTCGACGCCCCAGACGACCGACTCGTCCTTGCGGTGCAGCAGGCGGCCGGAGGGAAGGTAGTAGTACTGCTCGGTGAGTTTCAGACGGCTGCCATCGCTGCGGGTCGGGAGGGCGTAGACCGACTGCACGCTGCCCTTGCCGAAGCTGCGCGTGCCGATGGCGATCGCGCGATCGTGGTCGGCCAGAGCGCCGGCGACGACCTCGCTGGCCGAGGCGCTGGCGCCGTTGATGAGCACCACCAGCGGGAAGTCCGGCAGCGTGCCCGAGGCCGAGGCGGAGTA
>SLFH01000192.1 GCA_007124345.1 Phycisphaerales bacterium
GGCCGGAAAGCCGCGCGCCGCCGGCCAAGCGAATCGGGCATTCCTGAATCACAGCAAACTGGGTTCAGCTCGCGCTTCAGCCGAGCGCGGTCCGGCGGCGCTCGTGCCGGAATAGGCCAATAACGGGAAGTTTGGCGTGCTTCGTCGTTCGATTGGCTACGACAGGGGAGAATCGGGCGAAATTTTGACCATTGCGGGCTGCAGACAGGGCAGATTGTCGTCGCGCATTATGGTCGCGCCATTGCCGTCGAACACGATCTCGCTGGATACCAGCGGTGATTGCTGTTCGCCTTGCTTCTAGTGCAATAGTCATGCCCCAACACGACGAGTCAACGCTGGCAGCGCCATGGCAATGATCAGCAGCATCAGGATCAGCAATGCCCGGGAGTCCAGGGTCGGAACGGGAATCACCTGAATTCCAATGGCTGTGAAGGTCACCGACTCAGGGATACCGGCGACCGTGGCGGTCAGCGTATTGGTGCCTCCCGAGGTGCCCAGTGTCCAGCTGGTGGCCGTCGCGACGCCACTGGCGTCGGTAATTACCGGGGTAGTTGGATCAACCGTGCCGCCACCTGTGGCAACCGCGAAGGTCACTTCCACACCGGCGACGGGATTGTCGTTGGCATCCCGGACGATGACGCTTGGGGCCACTGCCAGTGCCTGCCCGACAAGCCCGGTCTGGCCGTCTCCGGCATTGATTGCAATCTGGGTGGGGGCGGCTGTTGTGCTTACCGCTGCCGAAAACTCGCTGGTACCGCCGAAGCCGCTGGGCTGCGCTCCATCCACCGGCGTGGCCGTGGCGGTGACCAGTGCGCTTGTGGCGACAGTCAGCGGGAGCACCACCTGGTACGTCTCTTCGCAAGTCGCTGACACGCTGATCTGCTCCGCCCCCAGGAAAGAGAGGCCCTCGCCGTGTCCCGAGGGGTCGGCAACCGGGACCGAGAAGAATTCGACGCGATAGTCCCCGCCGGCAGTGTCGAGGTCATAGTCGATCGTCGTGGTGCCACCGCCGACGAGGACGGAAAGCAGGACCGGAAAGTTCTGGAAGCCGTTCGGGCCCGTACCCGGATCGCCGCAGCCATCATTGGGGGTCACCCCGTCGCCAACGGTACTGTTTGCAGAGAGATCAATGCCGAGCGCACCGTTGTCGAAGATGGCATTGCCGAGGATGGCGTTGCCTGCCGTGCCCTAGTCAGCCACGAGCACGCCGGACCCGCCGTTGAATCGAATGGCGTTTTGCTCGCCAGGGGCAATGCCCCCGATTGTGTTATCCGTCGCTTCGGCGCTGATGATGACACCATCCGTCTGGTTGCCCAGATCATCACCGGCGGCGTTGGTGCCGATGAAGTTGCCCTAAACGCGCACATTTTCTGCGCCGGAGTTGATGACGATCCCGGCACAGGGCGCTTGCCCCACCACCAGTCCGCGAATCTCGGAACCCGAGGCGCTCGTTCCGTTGATCGAAATCGCATTACTGGCGGCTCCCGCAGCATCGATACGAACGGCGTGCGCCCGGCCCGGGGCGCTGGTTCCATCCAGGGTCACGGGCGTTGTGATGACCACACTGGACTCGATCTGGATGATGCCATCCACGGCGAAGACAATAATGGCGGGGGCCGTGTTGCTGTTGGCCAGGGCGATGGCCTCCAACAGAGAACAGCCCTGTATCGGATCCGTGCCGTCCGTGCCGCAGACGCCGTCATTGCCCCCATCAAGGGTATTCACCGTGATCGTCGACCGCGCCAAAGCGTCAAATGACTGTCCGCTACGCACGAGACGCACGTGGAAGCCGAAGGCCTGGAAGCCGGCGCCGGTACTGCCATTGCTGAAATTGACGTACCACGCGAAGGTCGGAAAGGGCGTGTACACGGTCGAGGACCAGAAAAAGTCGGACGGCGTATTGGGGAATGCATTCGTGTCGATCGCTGGAGAGTTATCCTTGGTGATGTCCACTAACGACTTCAACTCGGTGCGGCTGGGCAGACGCCAGTCGCTGTAGCCGCGGTGGCCTGCACCAGCGATGGCCGCATTGGCCGTGACAGCTATGTCCAGCGCGGGTTGCCAGTTGTGAAGGGACGCAGATCCGCCGGAACAATCGCTGCCGATCTGACCCCAGGCGCAGCGGTCCCACATCAGCCCGGTCACCGGGTCGGTTACCGTTCCATCGAGATTATCCACAAAGCGCGGGTTCGGTTCTGAAGGCACAATCCCGGACACGAGACGCAAGTGAAAGACCAAGCCCTGGCCTTCGGCAAAGGAATCGCCTCTGCTGAAATCGACGGACCACGCGAAGCCCGGATCGGGCGCAAAGATATCGCTGGACCAGTAGAAAGCGCTCTGAGCGTTCGGGAAGAACGTCGTGTCGATCGCTGGGCTGCTCCTGCCGTGATGGACGATCGACAGCAGCTCGCGCCGGGCGGGGTCGCGCCAGTCGGTATAGCCGCAGAGCTGGGCGGCGTTGACCGCGTCGGCATGAACGGCGCTTGCGTCCGCAAAGTTGAAGGTGGCGGTGGCATTGGCTGGCGTCTTGACCTCCC
>SLFH01000246.1 GCA_007124345.1 Phycisphaerales bacterium
AGGCTGCAAACCCGGTACACCAGCGAGGCGTTCCTGAGCCAGCGGCGGCCAGAGGAGGATCGGATTGAGCAGACTGCTTCGCATCCTGCGGTGGACCGTCGGTGTCGGCGTCGTTCTCGCGCTCGTCGTGGGTGGGGGCGCGGCGTTTTTGTATCCCAAGGTCCAGTCGGTCATGGAGGCCAGGGCCGAGTCGGCTCGGGGCGAGCTTGTCGCCGTCACCCCCGTCCGCCGGGACCGGGTCGTGCGGGTGGTCTCTGCGCCCGGCACCGTCAGGGCTTCCACCTCGGTCAACATCTCCTCCCGCGTCTCGGCGCAGATCGCGAGCATCCCGAGGCTCGACGGCGAGCATGTCGAAGCGGGTCAGATTGTCGTCACGCTGGACGACAAGGAGATCCGCGCCCAGGTTGATGCCGCGGAGGCTCGGCTCGCTGCTGACAGGGCGAACCTCGCCGCGGTCCAGGCCTCGCTCAGGGCCGAGGAGGCCTCGATCGAGGGCACGCGGGCCTCGATGGTCAAGGCGGCGGCGGACTTTGAACGCCTCAGCACGCTGTTCGCCTCGGGTGACATCGCCAAGTCGGAGCTGGACACGGTCCGCGCCGAATTCGACCGTCAGCGGGCGAACCTCGCCGCCCAGATCGCCTCGCTGGAGCGGACGCGCGCCAATGTCGAGTCGGCCCGCGCCGGCATCCGCATCGCCGAGGCGGACCTCTCCAGGGCCAACGAGAGTCTCGGCTACACGGTGATCCGCTCCCCGATCGACGGCACGATCACCCGGGTGAACATGAAGGAGGGTGAGGTCGCCCTCGGCACGATCTCCAACATCGGCTCGACGATCATGACCATCGCCGACCTGAGCGACATGCGCGTGATCGCGGCGCTCAACGAGGTCGATGTCGCTCGCGTCCGCGAGGGCATGACCGTCCGGGTCTACATCAACGGCTTCGGCGACAAGGTCTTCCCGGGAGAGCTCATCCGCGTCGCGAGAGAGGGCGTCGCCGGGGCGGACGGCACCCGCGTCTTCGACGCCGAGATCGTCTTCGACACCGAGGGCGAGCGCATGTTCGCGGGGCTGACCGCCAATGTCGACATCGAGGTCGAGGCGCTCGACGACGCGCTGGTCGTGCCCTCCCAGGCGGTGCAGGACAAACGGGTCGAGGACCTGCCCCAGGCGATCCGCGAGAACGACCCCAACATCGACCGCGACCGCACCTATGCCTCGGTCGTCTTTGTCTACAACGACGGCAAGGCCGTCGCGCGGGGCGTGAAGACTTCGGCCTCGTCGTTGCGGGAGACGGCGATCCTCGCCGGGCTCGAAGAGGGCGACCGCGTGATCTCCGGTCCCTTCCGCGTGCTGCGGAGCCTGAAGCACAACGACACGGTCCGCTTGGAGGGCGAGGGGGCCGTGGTGGTCGAGGCTTCCCCGGCCCGCGCCTCCGAAACCCCCGAGGCGCCGGAGGGATGAGCCTGATCCTGCGCGACATCCGCAAGACCTACCGCCTCGGGGGCGAGGAGGTCCACGCCCTCGCCGGCGTCTCGCTGACAATCGAGCCCAACGAGTTCGTCGCCGTGATGGGCGCATCGGGTTCGGGCAAGTCCACCCTCATGAACATCATGGGCGCTCTCGACAAGCCGACCGGCGGCCGGTACGAGATCGACGGGCGGGGCGTGCAGAACATGGGCTCGTTCGAGCTCGCCCGCTTCCGCAACGAGAAACTCGGGTTCGTTTTCCAGTCGTTCGAGCTGCTGAGCCGCTCGACGGCGCTGGCGAATGTCCAGCTCCCGCTGCTGTACTCCAAGCGCAACTGGTGGGGCTCTCGCCGCCGGGCCAGGCGGGCGCTGGAGCGTGTCGGGCTGGGCAACCGCACCGGCCACCGCCCCAGCCAGCTCTCGGGCGGGCAGCGCCAGCGTGTCGCGATCGCCAGGGCGTTGGTCAACCAGCCTTCGCTCCTTCTCGCCGACGAGCCGACGGGCAACCTCGACTCGGCGACCTCCGAGGAGATTCTCCAGCTCTTCAAGGCCCTGCACGAGGAGGGCCAGACGATCGTCATCGTCACCCACGAGGAAGACATCGCCGGCTGGGCCGAACGGATTGTCCGCCTCCGCGACGGGCTGATCGTCTCGGACTGCCCGACCTCGCGCGACCCGGTGCACACCGCGTGGCTGGAGCAGGCCGCCACGATCGCCCACCAGCGGGTCTACGGGCCGCGCGAGCCGGACGGGAACGGCGAGGAATCTGGCGGCGAGGCGCCCGGGTGGGTGTCGCCGTGATGCCAGCTCGATTCCTCGTCCAGACCGTGCTCTTCGCCCTGGCGCAGATGTTCAACAACAAGGCCAGGGCGTTGCTCACGACACTGGGCATCGTGATCGGTGTCTGGGCGATCACGACGGTGATCGCGGCGGTCTCCTCGCTGAACACATGGGTGCTATCGGAGTTCGAGTCGCTGGGCGCGCGCCGCATGCACCTCTGGGGGACCGTGCCCGACTCGATGCGGGGCACGATCTCGTGGCAGGATGTCCGCATCCTCCCCGACGACGCCCAGGCCCTCCGCGACAACGCGACCACGATCGACGCGATCGCCCTCAGCGCCGGCCTCCGGGCGACCGTGATGAACGCCGACCGCAAGTTCGACGGCGTCCGCGTCCAGGGTATCGACCCCGACTACCTCGAGATCGAGAACCGCTCGATCATCGCCGGGCGTCCGTTCACCTCCAACGACTCTGAGAACCGGCTCCAGGTCGCGATCGTGAACGATTTCGCTGTCGGCGAGCTCCGCCTCGATTCGGGCGGCGTGGGCGAGTACATCCTCGTCAACAACCGTCGGTTCCTCGTCGTCGGCGTGGTCGAGACCCAGAGCCTTCCGGCGATGTTCGGCGGGGGCGATTCGCGCGTCGAGGTTTACATCCCCTACGGCACCACGCGTTCGATGGTCGCGACGCCCTGGTCCGACGCGATCGTGCAGCTCCGGGCCGCGGGCGTCGCCGAGGAGGCCCGCGAGGAGATCCGCTACATCCTCCGCAAGCACAGGCAGCTCGGCCCCGAGGACGAGGACACCTTCGACATGTTCATCCTCGAAAGCGCGCTGGACCAGCTCCGCGCCGTCGGCGCCGGGCTGACCGCGGCGGCGGGCGTGCTGGTGGGCATCTCGCTGCTGGTGGGCGGGGTGGGGATCATGAACATCATGCTTGTTTCTGTCTCGGAGCGGACGCGGGAGATCGGGCTGCGCAAGGCGCTGGGCGCCAACCCGCTGGTGATCATGACGCAGTTTCTCATCGAGGCGGTGCTGCTCTGCGTCATGGGCGGGCTTGTGGGCCTGATCCTCGGGCAGTCCACGACGCTGGCCCTGCGGTCCATCCCCAACTTCCCATTCGAGCGGGCGGAGATCCCGGTCTGGGCGATCGCCCTGGCCTTCGGTTTCTCCGCCGGTGTCGGCGTGGTCTTCGGGATGTACCCGGCGATCAAGGCCGCCCGGCTCGACCCGATCGTCGCCCTCCGCCACGAGTAACGCGCAGAGAACGCTCCCCATGCCATCCCTCCCCCCGATGCCCCCTAACGCAGCACGAGAGCTCCGGCGCACGATCCGGGCTTCAACGACAGCGTTGCGATGCACTCTCGTGACGGCTCTGGTCTCGGTCGCCGGCTGCGCTTCCCCTTTCAGCACGACCGAGAGCGAGCGCGGGCTGCGGATCGCGACCGAACGCCTTCGCGCGATCGACGCGATGAGCCTCGACGACGCGGCGCAGCCGGGCTCCACGCCGAAGCGCTACTCCGAGGTGGTCGGCGCGATGGCCGAGCGCCCGCGTCCGGACGCGCCTCCTGAGCCGTTCGCGGGACTTGAGACCTACGAGCTGACCATCGAGGAGGCGCGGGCGATCGCGCTGGAGCGCAACCTCGACCTCCGCGTCGCGCTGGCCGACCCCGTGATCGCGGGCGAACGCCTGCGGGAAGAGGAGGCCGCCTTCGAGTGGGCGATCTTCGCCAACGCCCGGCGCGTCGACACCGAGCAGCCGACCGCGACGGAGCTGGAGGGCAGCTCGGTTGTCCGCGACTCGGCCGAGGCCGGCGTCCGCATCCCGCTGCGCACCGGCGGCAGCGCGACCGTCTCCATCCCTTTCACGCGCACGAGCACCGACAACCGCTTCGCGACGCTCGACCCGTCGTACACCGCCGATCCGCGCGTCTCGCTCTCGGTGCCGCTGCTTCGCAACGCCGGGCGCTGGGCAAACACTGCCTCGATCCGGATCCAGTCGCTGGAGGGGCAGGCGGTCGACGCGCGGACGAAGCTCGCGGTCATCCGACAGCTCTCGGGCGTCGAGCGGGCGTACTGGAGGCTGTACGCCGCGAGGCAGGCCCTCGACGTCGCACAGCGACAGTACGAGCTGGCGATGGAGCAGCTCAGCAGAGCCGAGCGCCGCGTCCGTGCCGAGGTCGCGCCGGAGCTCGAGATCGTCCGGGCAGAGGCGGGCGTCGCCGAGCGGCTCGAACAGATCATCCGCGCTCAGAACAGCGTGCTCCTCGAGCAGCGCGAGCTGAAGCGCATCGTCAACGCCCCCGGCCTCTCGCTCGGCTCGCAGACCGTCCTGCTCACCGCGACGGAGCCCGATCCGGTGTACTACGCCCTCAGCCCCGGGACCCTGATCGAGGCGGCGATCGCCAACCGCATGGAACTGCTCGAATTCGAGCTCCGCCTCGCGCAGGACGCGACCAACATCGACTTCGCCCGCAACCAGCTCCTCCCGAGCGTCGACGTCGACGCCGCCTACGCCCTGAGGGGTTTGGCGGGCTCGGCGGGCCGGGCGTTCCGCAACGCCGCGGACGCGGACTTCGACGAGTGGACCATCGGTCTGCGTTTCGAGATGCCCATCGGCAACAACGCGGCCGAGGCCCGGGTCGCTCAGGCGATGCTCACGCGGATGCAGCGGCTCTCCAGCCGCGACTCGCGGAGACAGGTCGTCGAGCAGGAGGTGCTCAACGCGATCGACAATCTTGAGTCCAACTGGCAGCGGATCCTCGCGGCCAGACAGTCGATCATCGCCGCCGAACGCACCCTGCGGGGCGAGCAGAACCAGTTCGATGCCGGCGTGCGGACATCAACGGATGTGCTCGACGCCGCGACCCGCTTGGCGGAGGCCCAGCTCATCGAGATCCGCGCCCTGACCGACTACCAGATCGCCCAGATCGACCTCGCCGAAGCGACCGGCACGCTCCTCGGCGCCGCCCGCATCCGCTTCGAGCCCCGAGACCCGCGGCTGGTAGGCAACGGGCGCGACTCGAACCAGCGTTGACCCCGTTCGATCTGGAACAGACTCGGACCGAATACAGCATGCGGCGAGGGGGCTCGCCTATCCATGCGTTTGGGGGAGCGTGGGATGGCGGCGCGGGGGATTTCTGTACACTGCGTCCGCGCGGCAACACCGCCGTGGCAGCCCCAGAACCGAAAGGCCCCGCCCATGCTGGATCGAAGGAGCGTGCTGAAGCTGAGCGCCGGAGCGGCGTTGTCCGCCGCGTTCCCCTTTGCGGGCCTCGCGTCCGGCGCCTCGTTCGTGGCGGCATCGGGTCGCGGGCGGCCATTTGTCAGAGACGACATCGGCAAGCTCGGGAAGGTGCTGGTGCACAGCCCGACGCCCGACGACTACACGATCGACCGCGTTGGCGACTCGCTGATCCCCGGCCTCGGGCGTGATGTCGATGCCGCGGTGAAACAGCACGCAGATCTGCTGAACCTGCTCCGCGAGAGCGGGGCGCAGCCGCTGGAACTCATCGACGCCCTTCGCGGCGCGATCGAAGAGGCCCGGCGTCAGGGGAGCTGGCGGGCGTGGCTGAGCGCTGCGCACCCCCGGCTCTCGCGCGAGCCCGAGACCGTCACCGCCGAGACGCTCCTTGGGCGCGACCCGGAAAGACAGTTCAGGCGTTGGGAGGACGGGACCTACCGCAACATTTTCAGCGGCAGCGGTTCGACGATCTGGACGCGCGACGCGGCGTTCATGACGCCCAGGGGACTGGTCGTCTGCAACGCGTTTTCTCCCAGGCGGCTTCGGGAGAACATGACACTGCGGTTCGCGCTGTCGCACTCGCCGATGCTCAATGACTTTCCGGTCGCCTTCGACGCGGTGAACGAGGGCCTGATCATCGAGGGTGGCGACGCGCAGGTGGTCGACGAGAACACGCTGCTGCTGGGGACGGGCCAGCGGACCGACCCGCGGGCCGCGCCGATCCTCGCCAGGCGGCTCGAGATGGATGTCGTGGCGGTGCAGGTGCACAAGACGGACTTCCTGTCGCGCCGGCCGGGCGCGATGGGCAGCGCCGCTGTGGCGGACCTCCGTGTGCTCTTCCTCCACCTGGACACTTTCTTTACGCATGTCGACCACGAGCACGCGTTGGCGATCCCTTGGCTGCTGGAGGCCGAGCAGGCCGGCAAAGACCCGCTGACAAGATACATCGAGGGCGCAAGGGCGGACCTGGCGATCGATCCCGACGACGCTGCGGCGGGGATCGAGTTCCTTAAAGAGTTCGGCAAGGTGAGCGTGTACCGCGCCGGCACGGGCGCAAAGGAAGACACCGATGAGATGAAGCTTGTCGACTATGTCCGCTCCAAGGGGTACAGGGTGACGCATGTCGGCGGGCAGGCGCCGGAGGACAGCGCCGGGGGCTTCGCGTTCTTCCTGCGTGAGACCTTGGGAGAGCTGCGACGCCAGGCGTCCAATGTTGTGGCGACATCGCCGGGCGAGGTGATCGCCTTCGACGGATCGCCCCTGACCAGGGCCGCTCTCGAGGGCGATGGCGTGCGAGTGCGGACCTTCGGCGCCCGCGAACTCTGGGCCGGGCACGGCGGACCGCACTGCCTGACAATGCCTCTGACCCGCGGCTGAAAACGAGCCTCCCCGTCCAAGCGAACAGAGACCGCCAACGCCGGCCCGGAAGCCCGATCGTCAGAAGCCGGTTGATTCAAAGGGTCTTTGGCGCTCCGGTGCGTCCCGATGCACGCCGGAGCAGCAGAGCCACCTGGGGGACTCGAACCCCCAACCCGAGCTTTATGAGTGAGCGGATCCGGCTTACATGATTGTGTCCCTGTCGCGGTTCTCGCGGCCACCCGCCTTACGGTCGAAAAGCGAGTTGGCCCGCTCGGCGTCTGAGCATGTGCTGTACCGGAGCACGGTATCGCCCAGCAGGATTTCATCGCCTTCCGACAGGGTGGCTTCGGCTTGAACTGCCTGGCCGTTGATCTGAATGCCGTTGAGCGCTTTCACCAGCATGACGATGTGCGTATCGCCTTCGCGGCGAATCATGGCGTGCTTTCGGCTGACCTTGGGGTCAACGAGCTGAATGTCGCGCGATGGGTCGCGGCCGATCGAGAGGGGGCGGTTGGCCAGAATGAATTGCTTGCCCGCGTCGCTGCCGAAGAGAATGGTCAGACTTGCCAAAATGGGACCCTTTCAGATGATGGACGTCAGAACTTGAGGCCTGTTCTTTCTACCATGCGGAAAACAGAGGCAGTCCACACCAGCGACTTGACCAGAATCTTCAGTTTGCGGCCTGCACGCCTGGGAGGCCGGTCTGGGAGGCCTGGCAGGTGGATTCCTTTCGATGACCCGGGGCGTCCCGGTCCTGCTCTTTACGACTTGGCAGCGTATGATTGCTTCATGGCGCTGGGAGGTAGCTTGGCACATCCCTCTGGTACGCCCTTGTGGAAGACCGATGGACACTCCCCCAAAGCACGAAGTCACAAGGATCTTGAACGCTCTGGGGTCCAACGATCCTCGGGCATCCGACGCGCTGCTGGCTTTGGTTTACAACGAACTCCGCAAGCTCGCCGCAGCGCGGATGGCTGCTGAATCTGGCTCGGTAACCCTGCAGCCCACAGCGCTCGTGCACGAGGCGTACATCCGGCTCGTGGGTGATGGGAACCCCGCTGCTTGCCGGTGGGACAGCCGGGGACACTTCTTTGGGGCGGCAGCGGAAGCCATGCGGCGGATCCTGATCGACAAGGCGAGGGAAAAACACGCTCTGAAGCGAGGCGGCGGCTGGCGGAAGATCGATCTAGATCCTTCCCGGCTCACTCTGGATACCGTTCCTCCAGAAATCGTCGATCTTGACGATGCAATCAACAGGCTTGCTGCCGAGGAGCCGCGGCTGGCGGAACTGGTCAAGCTCCGGTTCTTCGCCGGGCTGACACATCGGGAGGCCGCGGAAGTGATGGGGATACCCATTTCGACTGCCGACCGGCAGTGGGCGTATGCGCGGGCTTGGCTCTTCCGCTATCTGAAATCAGCCGAAGCTGCTGCCGGGGATTGACCCCCCCTCCCTCCGCAATCGCAGAATTTTTTCTGGTGTGACGGTCGACCGCTTTCCGCATTGATTGTGCGGGACGAGCTTGGTCTCGTGGTGTACTCGAGTATGAACAAGTGTGGTGATTCCTGCGCACACAGGGACGCCTCGCAAAACACGAATACAAGCTGCTGCAGATGACCGAACGCCCTTTGACTCTACCCCTCGCTGAGCCCGACCAGGGGCACGATGCGCAGGCGGAGGCCTGGCGCGGCGGGCGGGCGAAGATCGCTTCACAAGACGAAAGTGACAACCAGCCATGAGCACGCCCGCCAAGGCCCGTGAGATCCTCGACAACGCCCGTGCGATCAGCGATCCCGGCGAGCGCTTGGGCTACGTGCGCGGCGCGTGCGGCGGCGATGCCGAGCTTCAGGACGAGGTTGAGATGCTTCTGGCCGCCGATGCGGAAGCCAGCGAGTTCCTCAGGACTTCCAGCAGCGCCGCGGCCACGATCGTCTCACCGTCCCGTTCTGCGATGGAAGCTCCCGGGCAGATGATCGGGCGCTACAAGCTGCTGCAGATGATCGGCGAGGGGGGCTTCGGCAGCGTGTGGATGGCCGAGCAGAAGGAGCCGGTGAAGCGTCGGGTGGCGCTCAAGATCATCAAGCTCGGAATGGACACCAGGCAGGTCGTCGCCCGCTTCGAGGCCGAGCGTCAGGCCCTGGCGGTGATGGACCACCCGAATATTGCCCGGGTGCTCGACGCCGGGGCAACCGAGACCGGCCGGCCCTTCTTCGTGATGGAGTTGGTCAAGGGCGAACCCCTGACCGAGTACTGCGACCGCCACAACTACTCCATCTCCCAGCGGCTGGACCTGTTCGTCCAGGTCTGCAAGGCCGTCCAGCACGCCCACCAGAAGGGCATCATCCACCGCGACCTCAAGCCGGGGAACGTGCTGGTGGCGACGCAGGACGGGGCACCGCACGCCAAGGTCATCGACTTCGGGATCGCCAAGGCCATCAGTCGGCAGCTCACCGAGAAGACCCTGTTCACCGAGCACCGTCAGCTCATCGGCACGCCCGAGTACATGAGCCCCGAGCAGGCCGAGGGCTCGCTCGACATCGACACGCGCACCGATGTCTACTCCCTGGGGGTGCTGCTCTACGAGCTGCTCACCGGCACCACGCCCTTTGACAGCCAGAGCCTGCGGTCGGCGGCCTACGGCGAGATCCAGCGCATCATCCGCGAGGTCGAGCCGCCGCAGCCGAGCACGAGGCTGAGCCAGTCGATGGACACCCTCGCCAGCGTCGCCGCCCGGCGGCACATCGAGCCGCGGAGGCTCGGCACCATCATCCGGGGTGAGCTCGACTGGATCGTGATGAAGTGCCTGGAGAAGGACCGCCAGCGGCGGTACGAGACCGCCGACGGCCTGGCGCTGGACCTCCAGCGCTACCTCGCCGGCGAGGCCGTCGCCGCCGCGCCCCCGAGCCGCCTCTACCGGGTCCGCAAGGTCGTCCGGAAGAACAAGGGCCCCTTCGCCGCGGCGGCGATCGTCGCCCTGGCGCTGATGCTGGGGGTGGTGGGGACGAGCTGGGGGATGGTCAGCGCGGTGCGGCAGCG
>SLFH01000056.1 GCA_007124345.1 Phycisphaerales bacterium
CAGGTCGCCCGCCTCGGCGACGGCTCGATGCGCGACGCCCTCTCGCTGATGGACCGCCTGATGGCCGCCGGCGAGAAGACGCTCACGCTCGACCTCCTCGAACGACTGCTCGGCCTGCCGGCCCGCGACACCGTCTCGGCCCTGATCGACGCCGTCGCGGCCGGCGACCCCAAGGCCGCGCTCGAAGCCGCCGACAACCTCCTCTCCCGAGGCAACTCGCCCGAGCAGATCACCGAGACGCTCGCCTCGCGTTTCCGAGACCTCATGGTCATCGCGGCCTGCGGCCCAGAGACCGATCTCGTCGACCTCGTCGGAGATTCCCGTGCGGAAGAGATCGAGCGGGCGACCGGGTTCGACGCCGCGGGCCTCATGCACCTCGTCGCTCTCTGCGAGAGCGTGCAGCGCCACATCAAGTCCAGCGCCTCGCCCCGCGCCCTGCTCGACGCGGCGGTCGTCCGCCTGGCGATGAGCGAGCGGATCGCCGATGTCGCGGCCATCGCGGCCGGGCACGCGCCCCAACCGGCCGGCGCCCCGCGGCCCTCCGGAGCCCCCTTAAAAAAATGACCGAGGCGTCGGCCCAAAGGCCGGCGCCGCCGCCCCCCATCCAGAGGCAGCCGGCTCCGGAGTCCGCAAGTGTGCCCGCAGCGCCTCCGGTCCCCGCTTCGGCCGAGCCCAAGCCTGCTCGCCCGCCCCAGAGCGCCGGCGAGTTGCTGCAGGCCGCGATCGGCGCCGCGCCGACCATGCGAGCGAGGATGATGCTCGAAAAGCTCGCCCCGATCGGCCTTGACAACGGCGTGCTTCAGGCCGCGGTCGCCCCGGAAGTGCGCAATCTCGTCGAGATGAGCCGCGGCGCGATCGAGGGCCTGCTCGCCCAGGCGGCGGGGCAGCCGATCCGGATCGAACTGCAGGCCTCGGAAGCGGACTCGCCGCAGACCGGCGGCTCTGGTCCCGAGCCCGCGTCCCAGAACTCCGGAAGGGCGGTCGCGGGCGCAGGCGAGACCGGATCTGCCGCGGCCGATCACCCCCTCGTCAGGCGGGCCCGCGAGCTCTTCGACGCGGGGATCGTCAATGTCCGACCCAAGCAATCTGGCCGCAGCGCCGACCGCTGACGCTGGTCCCAAGCGGAGCTGAACGTGTTCGATTTCAAGACCATGGGAGCGATCGCCTCGCTGCTGAAAGACCCCGGCAAGCTGCGCGACACGCGCGACCGCATCCGCTCACGCGTTGAGGAGGTCCGCGCCGCCGCGGAGTCCGGAGGCGGGGCAGTCCGCGTCTGGGTCAGCGGCACGCTCAAGGTCGAGTCGATCGAGCTGAGCCCGGCGATCACCTCGGCCGGGCCCGAAGGGTCGCAGATGGCGGGCGAGCTGATCGCCGAGGCGGTCAATACCGCGACCGACATCGCCAAGGACCGCGTCCGCGTCATCCTCGAAGAAGAAGCCTCGGCGCTGGGCTTCACCAAGATCCCAGATGAGATCACGGGGCTCTTGCGGTGAAGCGGCCCGTCTGCGGCGAGCCCGCCAAGGAAGGCCGCTCGATCGCGTGGCCGATCTGCGATCCCGACGGACTCGAATTCGTCCACACGCCCTACCCCAACCCGCCCCCGTGGGCGCGAGCCGAGCCGGAAATCCGCGCGGCGTGGGAACGCATGTGCGCACAGAACCCGCGGCTCTTTGCGGGCCCGGTCGTCAGCGTGCGCGCGTTCGAGCCGGCCTCGGGCCGCTTCGAACTCGCCGAGGCGACCTATCGGGAGCTGGTGGTGCAACCCGGGATTCCCACCGGGGTGCACCAGCTCGCCGTAATCGCGATGGTTGTTGACGACGAAGGGCGGGTGCTCGCGGGAAAGCGCGGGAAATCGGTGCACCGCTATCCGGGCCTGTGGGAGATCGGCCCCGCCGGCGGCGTCGACCCGCCCAGCGAGGGGACGCCCACGATGGCGCACATCCTCGGCGAGCTCGGGCGCGAGTGCGAGGAGGAGATGGGGCTCTCGGTCGATGTCTCGATGGCCAAAGCCGCGGCGGTCGTCCTCGACAAGGACGCCTTCAGCTTCGACATCGTTTTCCGGGTGCCGATGACGGCGATGCGCGCTCGGGAGGGATCGGTCTGGGAGTACCAGCGGATAGGCTGGCTGACCCCGGAGCGATGCCTGCGGATGGCGATGGCGGACGGTCGCGGGATGATCGGCGCGAGCTTGGCGACGCTCCGTTGCCTCGGCTGGCTGCCGGGATGAGCCGTCCGGAGCCCGAATCAGGGGGCTCGGGAGGGCCCCATTGGGAAAAACCTTGACTTCGTGCTTCAGACGATCTTGACAATCGACGGATTGGAGGCGACACTAAGTGCGTCTGGCTGAGAGGCCGGGCCGAAAAGACAACAACGCCGGGAGCACGGGCAGCAGCCCGCCTCGGCACGGACAAGACTGCCCCGATTTCGCCGCCTCCCCCTCGTCCCGGGCGCGGATCGGGGCAGTCGTTTTTTTGCCGGTGTTTTGTCGGCGTCGGCCGCAAGCGGTCGGGGTTGGTTCC
This sequence comes from Phycisphaerales bacterium, assembly GCA_007124345.1. Taxonomy (GTDB): domain Bacteria; phylum Planctomycetota; class Phycisphaerae; order Phycisphaerales; family UBA1924; genus SLFH01. Next base: position 2,520 of record SLFH01000056.1, read on the forward strand.
CATGAATCC
>SLFH01000025.1 GCA_007124345.1 Phycisphaerales bacterium
CGCTGGCGGTCGACGAGGCGATCGGGCATCCGCTGGCTCGCCAGCAGAGCTACTCGGATGTGGGCTTCCGCCTGGCGTTCGGATTTGAGGGCGAGATCGGGGCTTCGGTGCGTCGGATGGCGGAGCAGTTTTTGCGCACCCTGCCGTTCTTGGAGCCCGGCGGCGATTCCTGATCGCCCGGGTTCGGGCGTGCCGACAGTTCGCGGTGCGAGCACCCCGCTCAATAACATCTATTTGTATCCTGAATTGGCGGCCCGAGTCCTTGGTCTCTGATGGGGCCCGGATGTTGTGTGCCGGTGTAGAGGCTGTTGCAACGCGTGGTGGCGGGTGGTAGCTTGCGTCCTATATTCCGCGGGACAGCTCGTGGAAGTGCAGAGGCCCCGGGCGTTCCCGGGAACGGGATCGGCAGAGAGAACGCCGCGAGCGTGAGAAGGAATCCAGCATGACGGCTTTGAATCGAGCGGAGGGGGGAGCGGCGGCGTCGCGGTTGCTGATCGCGGCGTTGCTCGCCGGTTCGGGGCTTTGTGTCGGGGGCGTGACGGCCCAGCCAGAGCTTGAGGGGCCGATCACGGTCGAGGTGATCGAGGAGGCGGCGCCTCGGGAGGAGGACGGGCCGCGCTTTGCGATCGGTTCGATCGGGCTGGCGTACGCCGATGACGATCCGGTCTCGCTGGGGCTGCCCGATCTCTCGGAGTTCGAGCATGTGCAGTTCAGGCTGCTGCAGACGGCGCAGGGGTATGTGGCGCCGCGGCGTGGGCTGCCGGCGGTCACGATGACCTTGCAGGACATCGCCGAGCAGCCGACGCGTCAGTTTTACGCCAGCGCGCTGCTGCAGATCTCCGGCCAGTTGGTGCAGGAGTTCAACCGTCGCGGCGTGATCGGCGTGTTCATCGTGCCCGACGAGCTGCGTCTGTCGACGGGCCAGGACGCGAGGCGGCAGGGCGAGGAGGGGATCACCCTGCGGGTGTTCACCGCCGAGGTCTCGCAGGTGAACACGATCGCATCGGGGGCGAGGATCCCGACGGAGGAGCGCATCAACAGCCCCGCGCACCGGCGGATCCGGGAGAACAGCCCGGTGCGACCGGCCGAGGAGGGCGAGGACCGTTCGGTGGCGCTGCTGCGTCGCGACAGGCTCGATCCGTACGTGCTGCGTCAGAACCGGCACCCCGGGCGTCAGGTCGATGTGGCGATCGCTCCCGGGCTCGGGGCCGGCGAGGCCGTGCTCGATTACTATGTGTTCGAGTCCAAGCCCTGGATGGTGTATTACCAGCTCTCGAACACCGGGACGCGGAACACGAGCGAGTGGCGTCACCGTTTCGGGTTCACGCACAACCAGCTCTTCGGCAACGACGACATCCTGTCGCTGGACTACATCACCGCCGGGTTCGATGACTCGCACGCGATCGTGGGTTCGTACGAGGCGCCGTTTTTCGGCGTCGAGCGTCTCCGCTGGCGGGTCTCGGGCGGGTACAACGAGTTCACCGCGTCCGACGTGGGTCTGGCGGGCGAGGGCTTCAAGGGCGACGGGTACAACATCGGCGGCGAGTTGATCTTCAACGCCCACCAGTGGGACAACCTGTTCGTGGATTACTACGCGGGCGCCCGGTTCCAGAATGTGACCGTCGAGAACGAGATCACGCAGATCAAGGGCGACGCGGACATCTGGTACCTGACCTTGGGCGCCCGGGCCGAGCGTTTCAGCGAGACGCAGACGCTCTCGGCCGACGCGGGGTTCGAGTTCGGGTTCGGCGACGATGTCGACGAGATGCAGCGGCTCGGGCGTGTGGACCCCGACAAGGACTGGGCGGTCTTCCAGTGGAGCGCGCGTTACTCGTTCTTCATCGAGCCTGCGATCTTCGGCGACGCGTGGCGCGACCCGACGACGCCCGAGACATCGACCCTGGCGCACGAGCTGTTCTTCCGCTTCGCGGGCCAGCACGCGCTGGGCAACCGGCTGATCCCCAGCGCGCAGGCGACGACGGGCGGGTTCCACTCGGTCCGCGGGTACGACGAGACGGTGGTGGCCTCTGACAATCAGGTGCTTCTGACGGCCGAATACCGCTTCCATATCCCGCGTGTGTTCCCGATCGACCCCGATCCGCGTTTCCGCGTGTTCGGCGAGCCGTTCAAGTTTGCGCCGCAGCAGGTGTACGGGCGTCCGGACTGGAACTGGATCATGCGGGCGTTCGCGGATGTGGGCTGGACGGGCAACAGCGACGCGTTGAGTTTCGAGGGCGACGAGACGCTCGTCGGCGTGGGCATCGGCACGGAGTTGCAGCTCAAGCGGAACCTGCAGGCGAGGCTGGACTGGGGCTTTGCGTTGACCGATCCGGACAACGCAGAGCGGAGCCAGAACAGCAAGCTGCACTTTATGCTGACGCTGCTGTATTGATCGGATGCCGGTCCCGATCGGAGATGCACAGATGCATCGGTTCCTGGGACAAAGCGCGGGGCGGGGGGCGGCCGACGCGGCGCAGGGTGCGTCGGGTTGGCGTGCGTTGATGAACGGAAGAACATGTCTCCGGCGCGGGCGAGTCCCGTGTCGGGGGTGCGCGGCGGATCGCCGCGAGAGTGAGTGAGGAGTTCGCGATGGCAAAGGGTTCCATGCGTAGCAGGCGCGGTTCGGTCCGTTCGGCGGTTCTTGCCGGCCCGCTGCTGACGATGGTGTGCGTGCCGGCGCTGGCGGGTCCTCAGGGAGAGGTGGTCCGCCAGGGTCAGGCTTCGTTCAATCGTGACGGCTCGGTGACGACGATCACCGCCTCGCACAACTCGATCATCGAGTACAAGTCGTTTAATATCGCCGGGCACGAGACGGTCCGGTTCGTCCAGCCCAACGAGCAGGCCCGGGTGCTCAACCGTGTCAACAGCGCCGATCCCTCGCGGATCGACGGCTCGCTGATCGCCAACGGGCGTGTGTACCTGGTCAACCCGGCCGGCGTCTACTTCGGCGATGGGGCGCTGGTGAATGTGGGGGCGCTGTACGCCGCGGCGGGCAACATCTCCAACAACGACTTCAACGCCGGACGCGACCACTTCAAGCTGACGGGGCGTGTCGAGAACCGCGGGTTCATCCGGGGCGACATGATCGCGCTGCTGGGCACCAGCGTCGCGAACTTCGGCACGATCGTCGCCGACGAGGGCACGATCGCGATGGTCGCCGGCGACGAGGTGCTCATCGGCACCCGCAACGGACGCATCTTCGCCAAGGCGAGCGTGCACAACGCCGGCCAGATGGCCGGTGTGGGCGGCGTCGAGAACGCCGGCATGCTGCACGCCGAGAACGGCGACATCCTCCTGGGCGCCGGCGACATCTACGCGATGGTCATCCACGACGCCTCGAAGATCCGCGCCGAGATGGTCCGGATCCACGGCGGCATGAACGCCGATGTGATGGTCAGCGGCTCGATCGATGTCTCCAATGACGCGATCGGCGGGATCGGCGGCAGCGTCGAGATCTTCGGCAACCGCGTCGGCCTCATCGGCGCCGACATCGACGCGTCCGGGCGGGCCGGGGGCGGCACGATCCTCGTCGGCGGCGACTATCGCGGCCAGGGCGGCAAGCCCACCGCGATGCGCACCGCGGTCGATTACGACTCGACCCTCCGCGCCGACGCGATGGTCCGCGGCGACGGCGGCACCGTCATCGTCTGGGCCGACGAGCTCACCGGCTTTGCGGGCCATGTCAGCGCCCGCGGCGGCGCCAAGGGCGGCGACGGCGGCTTCGCAGAGGTGTCAGGCAAGGAGCACCTGATCTTCCGCGGCACAGCCGACCTGACGGCCGCCAAGGGCGCCCTGGGCACCCTGCTGCTCGACCCCGAGAACATCACGATCGTCGACGGCGCCAGCGGCACGGGCAGCTACGACGACGCGGCGAACTTCACCCTCGGCGTGATCAACGCCGACCCGGGCACCGACCACACGCTCAGCAAGGGCTTCCTGGAGGCGTTCACCGCCGCGAATCTCGAGCTGATCGCCAACGACAGCATCTTCGTGCAGTCGCTGACGGGCGATGTGCTGGACCTCTCGAACATCTCGACGAGCGTGATCTTCCGGGCCAACGACAACGGGCTGGGCGCGGCGAACGTCAACGGCGGCGTCTTCCAGATGCTCGACATCGAGACGACGATCGTGACCGCCGGCGCGGATATCAGCATCTTCGCCCACGAGATCATCCTCGGGGGGCTGTCGACCGGCGGCGGGAATGTGCTGCTCGACGCGGGCGGCGCGATCACCCTCGGCGACGGGACGATCGCCAACAGCGTCAACACCGCTGACGGTTCGTTCACGGCGATCGCCGGCGGCGCGTTCGATGTGCTGGCGAACTTCTCGATCAACACCGGCGCCGGCGCGGCGTCGGTGACCTCCGACGCGTCTATCACGCTCGCGGGCACGGTGGCCTCCGGGGCGCTCGACCTGACGGCCGACGACCACATCAGCATCAACGCGGATGTTTCTGCGGGCGGGCAGATCGAGTTCTTCGCCGACGCCTCCGACGACGGCACCGGCACGCTGGCCATCGCGGACAGTGTGACGGTCGATTCCGACGACAACGACATCTTGGTGCGCGCGGCGAACCTGACGATCGGCTCGGGCGGTCGTCTCGGCGCGGCGGGCAACACCGGTGATGTGTATCTCGCTCACAACGGCGGGGGCATGGGGATCGGGGCCGTGGCGGGCACGCCGCCCTTCCTGATCGATCTGAACACCTACAACCGCATCAGCGGCGCCGATCTGATCGTCGGCGGGACGACGCTCGGCGCGACGCGTGCGAGCTCGATCGAGGTCGCCTCGACGCTCGCAGCGGGCGGGGTCACCGGCGACATCTCGTTCGACGCCGACAGCGTCTCGTTCACCGGCGGAGGCACGGTCGCGACGCCGGGATCGCTGACGATCGACGCGCCGACGGCGATCTCGTTCGGCTCCGACCTCGATGTCGGCGGCAACCTGTTCGTCAACAACGACGCGACGGCGACCGGGACGCGCTCGTTCACCACCGAGGGCTACCAGGTCTGGGCCGACACGCTCTCCTTGGGCGGGAACACGACGTTCACGGCGCACTCCGACGGCGGCGCCAACGACGGCATCACCTTCGCGAGCGCCGTCTCCGGCGCGGGCACGCTCCTCTTCCGCCAGCGCGACGAGGACACCGACTTCCAGCTCGGCAATGGCACGACGCTGACAAGCAACATCCTGCTCGACGGCGGGTCGATAAACAACCTCGCCGACGGCTTCGCCTCGATCACCTTCGGGTACAACACCGGTGCGGCCGAGCTCGAGATCGGGACGGCTGCGTTCGATGACGCGGTGCTCTTCCGCGGCGCCGTCACGACGGTCACCGGCGCGCTGTCGACCACCGACTCGGCCGCGACGATCGGCCTGAACAGCAACCTCGTCCGCCTGGAAGCGGGCTCGTCGGTGACGACCGCGGGCGCGGGGATCACCTTTGTCGGGTCGGCCGAGGTCTTCGGGGGCGGCAACGCCTCGGTGACCTCCGGCGGCGGGAACATCGCATTCAACCAGTCGATCTCCGGCGACACGAGCACCCCCGGCGCCGAGTCGCTGACGCTCAACGCGGGCTCGGGCTCGCTGACGGTCTCGGGCTCGATCACCGGCGACGGCGCGGCGGCGGCCGCCTCGGGCCTGACGGCGGTGACGATCACCAACGCGGGCACGACCAGCATCCAGGGCGTCGACATCTCCGGCGCCCTGACGACCAGCAACCGCCTGACCGGTTCGTTCGACACCAATGGGCAGAACATCGAGGTCGGTTCGCTGAACATGCAGGGCCAGGCGATGAGTTTCGCCGGGATCGAGGCGTCCTCTGGCGGGGTTGCCATCGACAACAGCGGCCAGCTGACGCTCAGCGGGAATGTCGACGCCGACGGCGCGTTCGCCCAGACCAACTCGGCCGGCAGCGGCCTGAGCGCCGTGAGTTTGAACGGTGACATCGACGCGGACGGGATCTCTTTCGCCAGCGATGTCACGCTGGGCGGAGCCGGCGGGCGGACGCTCTCGTTCGGGACCGGCGGGCTGAGTATCGGCTTCGGCCTGGATGTGAACGGCCGGAACCTCGACCTGGTCGGGAACGGCACGCTCTCGATCGGGATCGAGATCCTCGACGGAGCGGGCACCAACAACGCGGTCGTGTCGATCCGGCCGAACAGCGTTCTCGACAACATCAATGTCGGGTCGCTCACGGTCGGCGCGCTGAACATGAGTTCGGCGACGATCAACCGGATCGATTCCTCGATCGCCCGCCTGGACATCGGCACGGAAACGACCGGGCAGCACAACATCTTCGTCGGCGGGTTCTCGCCCGGCCACGCCTTCAGGACCGATGTCCGCCTGCTGGCGCCGACCGGGTTCGGCATGGGCGTGCTGGGCGGCGAGCTCCGCTCCGACGCGGACTTTACGGTCCTGTCGCAGCGCACCGAGATGCGCGGGCTCGAGATGGTCACCCAGGGCGGGTCGGTGGTCTTCAACGGCGACCTCGCAGTCGACACCACCCTCGCCACTGACAGCTTCATCCGCACCAACGGCGGCGCGATCACCGTCGCCGGCGATCTCGGCGGCGATTACAACAACTCCGAGAGAGCGCTGGAGCTCAACGCCGGCTCGGGCACGATCACCCTCAATGATGTCTTCGGCGATCTCAACCTTCTTGCCGCCGGGCCGGACGCGCTGCGCGATCTGGAGCTGATCGGCGGCGTGATCAATGTCGGCGTTGTCGAGCTCTCGGGCGATCTGACGGTCGACAACGCCGGGCTGTTCACGCTGGGTGGCGATATCGAGATCGGCGGCGCGTTCGCGCAGACCAACTCGACCTCGAGCGGGGCGAGCCAGGCGGCGCTCAACCACGACATCGAGGCCGGCGGGGGGATCTCGTTCGCCAGCGATGTGACCGCCGGCGGGACCGGCGGGCGGACGCTCGCGTTCGGCACCGGCGGCCTGAACATCGGCTCGGGCCTGGATGTCAACGGGCGCGACCTCGACCTCGTCGGCAACGGCACGGTCTCGGTCGGGATCGAGATCATCGACGGGACGGGCAGCAACAACGCCGTCGTGACCATCCGGCCAAACGATGTGCTCGATTCGATCCGCGTGTCGGCGACCGGCGGCAGCGATCTTTTCGTGCTCTCCTCGGCGGTCGATCGGATCGACAGTTCGATCGCGCGGTTGGACATCGGTTTCGAGGGCACGGGCCAGCACCCGTTCTCCGTGGGCGATTTCGCGCCGGGGCACGCCTTCAGGACCGACACCCGTTTGCTGACGCCCGCCGCGGGCGGGGTGATCGTGGTCGGCGGCGATGTGCGAGCCGACCGCTCGCTGTCGTTCGTGGCGCCCCGCACCGAGTTCCATAATCCCGAGATCGTGACCCAGGGCGGCGCGGTGCTCTTCGACGGCGATCTCGTGGTCGACGCCAATTTCAGCGGGGCCAACTTCGTCCGCACCAACGGCGGCGACATCACCGTCACCGGCGATCTCGGCGGCGACTTCGCCGCCGCCGGCAGGGGCCTAGAGCTCAACGCCGGCTCGGGCGTCATCACGCTGAACGATGTCTTCGGCGACATCGTCCTCGGCGCGGCCGGCGCCAACCTGCTGGACGATCTTGAACTGATCGGCGGCGCGATCAATGTCGGCAATGTCGCCCTCCTCGGCGACCTGACGGTCGACAACGCGGGCGTCTTGACCCTCAGCGGCGATGTCGAGCTCGGCGGCGCGTTCAGCCAGACCAACTCGACCGCCGGCCTGCTCAGCGCCAACACCCTCGGCGGGAGCATCGACGCCGACGGGGGCATCTCGTTCAGCAGCGCCACGGCGCTCTCGGGAGGCAACCGCACGCTCAGAAGCTCCGCCGGCGCGATCACATTCGGCGGCCTCTTCTTCGACACCCTCGCCTTCGACGCGGCGCTGATCGCCAACACGATCGACTTCTCCGGCCTGACGCTGAGTGTCACCGGCACGGGCAACCTGATCCTCCGCCCCGTCGGCCTGAGCGACGCGATCGACATCGGCGATGTCGCGGGCGCCGGGGGCACGCCCGGCGGCGGCCTGACGATCGACAGCGCCAGCCTCGAGAAGATCTCCGCGGGCTTTAGCAGCGTGCAGTTCGGCTACGACTCGACGCAGTTCGACACGCCCGCCGACGGGCAGCACACGATCCAGATCGGCGATGTCGGCCCGGCCTCGGCGTTCGTCAACAACACGGTCTTCCTCGCCCGCGACGCCGGGCAGATCGACATCATCGGCGAGGTGCTCGGCGAGGCCGACGGCTCGCTGACCTTCCGCGCGCCCACGATCCGTTTCGCCGACGGGGCGGTGCTCGACACCGTCAACGGCGACATCGACTTCTTCGGCGACACGGTGTTGCTCGGCGACGCGTCGGTCTTCTCTTCCTCGGGCGATGTCCGATTCGCGGGCGTGGTCGACGGCGGGTTCTCGCTCCTGGTCGACACGCTCGGCAACGTGCTCTTCGACGATCTGATCGGCGCCGGATCGGCGCTGGCGGAGCTCGATGTCGTCGGGCGCAATGTCCTGCTCAGCGGCATCGGCACGCTCAGCGACGCGGGCGTCACCGGCCTGACCAGCGTGCTGGCGATCGATGTGCTCACCTTCGACGGCGGCCTCTACAACGCCGGCGAGCAGTTCTACGGCGCCGGCGACGAGGCCCGCATGGTCGACGCCGACACCAGGTTCTTCTCCAACGGCGAGTCGATCTTCTTTACCGAGGTCAACAACAACACCGCCGACGGCAACGGCATCATCGTCCTCGTCGACGGGGCCGACCTGACCATCCGCACCGGCGGCGGCGACCTGTTCATCGAGCGCGGGATCACCAGCGTCTCGAGCGCCTCGGGCAACGCGATGATCGACTTCGACGCCGAGACCGGCGCGATCGACATCCTCGGCGCCGTCGGCGACCCCTTCGCCGTCGGCTCGGTGCTGATGAACGCGGCCGAGCTCCTGCTCAGCGGCGTGATCTCGACGGGCACCCAGAACTACAACGCCGATTCGATCGAGCTCTCCGGCCTCTTCGAGACCGGGGCGGGCGGGATCGAGTTCGACGGCGATGTGCTGCTTGTGGGCGACACGACCGTCCGCACCCCGGGCACCGGCCCGGGCGATTCGATCCGGGTGACCGGGTCGATCGACGGCGGCTTCGCGCTCGAACTCGACGCGGGCAATGCCGACGCGGCGATCGACCCCCAGAACATCCAGGCGACCGCGGGCAATGTTGAGTTGCTCGGCGCCGTGGGCGCTGAGATCCCGCTCTTCTCCCTGGCGATCAGCGCGTGGGACATCTTCCTCGACGGTATCGGCGCGTTCGATGTCGACTTCAACCCCCTCGAGGGCGTGCTTGCCGACACCACGGTCCGCGCCGGCAACAACATCGAGTTCGGCGGCCCGCTGTACGCCGCGGGCGTCAACGCCGGCGCCGTCACCCGGTACGAATCGGCCCGTGCGTTCGTGGCGGCGGGCGAGCCCGCGCAGGGCGCGATGCTGCTCTCCACGGACACCGAGTTCTACGCCTTCGGCACAGACATCGTGTTCGTCGGTTCGCTCCAGGGCCAGACCGGCGACGAGACGCTGCTGGTCGACGCGGGCGCCGGGACGGCGAGCTTCGGCATGGTCGGCGGCGATGTCGCCGACCCGACGGGCGTGACCCTGTCGGACATCGTGATCTCCGCCGACGACATCGAGCTCAATGTCGAGGTCGCGGGCAAGACCATCGTGCTGCAGCAGGGCACGGCCGGACGCGACATGTTCATCGGGGTCGGCACCCCCGGGGCCGGCGTGGTGCTCTCTACGGGCGAGATCTCCCGCCTGCGGGACGGGTTCGACTCGATCACGATCGGTCGCGAGGACCACACCGCCGGCATCTTCATCGGCGACGCCACCTTCATCGACCCGGTCACCTTCCGCGCGACCGAGCAGGGCGCGAACGTTACAGTGCTCGGCACACTGACCGGCAACGACAACGCGACGATCACCGTCCTGGGCGCCATGGCGACCACCAACCTTCAGGGCGACATCGTTACCGCCGGCAACGATGTGCTCATCGATGACAATGTCATCGTCTCTGGCGACGCCTCGATCACGACCAACGGCGGGCAGATCCGAATCACAGGCACCATCGACGGCGCCGGCGACCCGGCCGACACCCTTCGCCTTGACGCCCTGGACACCGACGACTTCGCTCTCTCGGGCAATGTATTGCTCGAGGGCATTGTCGGCGCCAACACGGCGCTGGGTTCGCTGGTCGTCCGGGCGCTCAACGCGACGCTCGCCGGCTTCGGCGACCTCGACAACGCGGGCGTCATGGGCCTAACAGACATCGCGACGGTGAGCGACATCGTCTTCAACGGAGATGTCTTCCACGCCGGCGAAGGCTCGGGCGCCGTCACCACCTACCGCGCCGGCGGCAACACACGCGTCAACATCTCCGGAAGCCGCGTGCTGAGCGGCGGCGGCTCGATCAGCTTCGGCGAGTACACAAACGGGGGCGCGACCCCCGACGGCGGGATCCTCCTCGTCGACGGCGCCAGCCTCCGCATCGAGTCGGACGGCGGCGACATCACCATCGCCCGGGGCGTGCAGTCTCAAGACGACGCGGCCAACCCCGCGAACCTCACCGTCGACGCCGGCGCCGGCTCGGCCTCGCTCTTGGGAGGAATCGGCACGGACTTCCGGGTCGGACGCGTCCAGGTCACCGCCTCGCAGGCGACGCTCGGCAGCGTCCTGAGCAACAACACCCAGACCTACACCGCCGGCCAGACCACCCTCAACGGCGACCTGCGGACCTTCACCGGCGGCAGCGGCGCGATCTCCTTCTCCGGCGACGTGGTCGTCGGTGAGGATGTCTCGCTGCAGACCCCGGGCCAGAGTGGCGACAGCATCTCGATCGCCGGCGACCTCACCGGCGACCAGGCCCGGACCGTCTCCTTCAATACCGGCAACCTCGCCGACTTCTCGATCGCCGGCTCGGTCGGCTCCGCCTCGTCGCCCTTCGGCGTGCTGCGGATCGAGAACGCCCGCGACGCCACCTTCGGTAGCTCGGTCAATGTCGACCAGTTCGTTCAGGCGGCCGGCCAGAGGCTGACGACCTTCTCGGGCCCGGTCACCACGACAGGCGCCGGGGGCTTCAGCTTCTCGGGCACCAACCTCACCGCCTCGCAGCTCGTCAGCGCCGAGGGCGACGGCAATGTGCTCGCCAACGGCGCCAACTTCACCTTCAACGGCGGGCTCAACGCCGGCTCGGGCGGCATCGAGCTGAACGCGCAGAATGTCACCCTCGACGGCCCGCTCACCACCACCGGCGGCGGCGATGTCAGCGTCACCAACTCCGCGACCCTCCGCTTCCGCGAGGGCGCCAACGCCGATCTCTCCGGCTCGTTCACCCAGAGCGGCGCCGGCGAGGTGCTGCTGGAGAACAGCTCGTTCACCGCGGCCCCCGGCGGCTCCCTCTCCTTCGCCGGCGTGGTCACCCTCGCCAACAACCTGCTCATGACCGCCGACGCGATGGTCTTCGCAAACCGCGTCCGTTCTGACGACGACGGCGCCCGATCGCTGACGCTCGAACTCAACGGCACGGCCCTCTTCGAGGACCTGCTCGGCCCGGCCGGCGCCAGGTTGAACGACCTGACCGTCCGCCGCAGAGCCCAGGCCGGGGTCGCCAATGTCGAGTTCGGCGCGGGCGTCAACACCGTCGGCGACCAGCTCTACCGCGGCGGCACCGTCCGCACCGTCAGCGGCGCCGCCCCCGGTGTCTCGATGGTCTCGGGCGGCTTCATCGAGATGCGCAACTTCGAGACCACGGTCGACACCTCGGTCGAGACTGCGGCCCGCTTCCGCGTCAACAACGACCTGACCATCGGCGACTCGACCTCGATCGATGCGGGATCGAACTTCCGCGTCAACAACATCTTCATCGCAAACGCCCCGGCACTGCTCAGCGCGGGCCTTGACATGTTCCTCCCCGGCTCCAACCGCTTCAGCGCCGATGTCACGACGCAGGTCCAGCGCGACCTGTCGATCGGCGGCGGGGGCGTCACGGGCCCGGCCCTCCGCGTCAATCCCTCCGCGACAGCCGACTTCCGTGTTGGGCGCCGGGCGGAGGTCAACGGCAACACCGTCGTCGGCGGCACGCTCGTGATGGTCTCCGGCTCGGACATGGTCTTCCGGGGCATCATCAACGGCCTGCCCAACGCACGCGGAAACCTCCACCTGCTCGTCGACAGCATGTTCCCGCTGCTTCGGAACAACGGCTCGACCATGAACGCCGCAGAGATGGCCCAGGCAGCCTCGACCATCCCGCTCCTGAGCCTCGAGCGCTCGATCGGCGGCGTGAACCCCCTCGGGTCCGTCACGCTCAATGAGAAGCGGTTCGAGATCAGCGGCTCCTCGCTTGTCGAGGCGTTCGGCGGGCCGATCGGCGGCTCGGATGTTGTCTACGGCTCGCGCGTCACCGACACCTCCGACCCCTTCGCCTTCGCACCCACCGCGACCATCCTCCTCGGCGGGCCGGTCTCCCGTGCGGAGCTCTCGCAGAACGGGCTCGGCGGCGAGCTGACCGTCCAGGACTTCGTGATCGCCGCGGAGGACTTCCGCGTCGGCTTCTTCGAGAATGTCAATGTCGCCGGCAACCTGATCTTCAACAACATCTCCGGCACGACCCGGGCCGCCTTCGGCGACATCGGTGTCCTGGGCCGCGCGATTATCGATGTCGACGAGATCTTCTTCCGCACCCGCCCCGCCCGCCCCGTGCTGGAGGGTCAGGTCAGCGAGGGTGTCTCCGAGGCGCAGTCGCGGGGCGTGTTCCAGATCCGGATCAACAACCGTCCGGACCTCGTTGTCGCGGGCATCGCTTCTGACAACTTCACCAGCGGGCTCGTGCAGACGACCTACATCGACGGCCCGGTCGCCGCGTTCGGCGCCACGCCGCAGATCCAGACCTTCCGCTTCGCCAACACCAACCAGGCGGGGGATGTCACCGGGACTGGCTCGCTGGGCAACAACGGGTTCGCCATCGCGCTGCCCGAGGGCGCCGAGAGCATCGACGACTCGGGGAGCTTCACCAGCGACTTCGGCGCCAATATCTCGCTGCTGTTGCAGGAGAACCCGCTGGTTCGCGCCACCTTCTCCGTCGAGAGCGCCGGCACCGGCGACCGCCTGGCGCTGGACCTGAACGCGCAGGGTATTTCGACGGTCAGCCCGGCGCTGGCGACCGCGACGGCGCTCGCAGCCGCTCAGGACCTCGCCGAGGTGCCCGAGGACACGACCGTCGGCCTGGTGCAGGTCGAGCAGCTCCGCCAGATCGGCATCTTCACTCGCGCGGCCGACCCGGACACGTTGATCGACGCGATCATCGGCTTCGCCCTCTACAACGACGGCCCGTCGACCGGCGACGAGCCGAGGTTCGAGGTCACCCGCAACCGGCTGGACTTCGGCATCGTCGAGCGGGTGCTCCGCCAGTACCGCGAGCTCTACCGCGAGGAGCGCGTCGACCCCGAGACGGGCGAGGTCACCTCAGTCGACCGTTCGGCCCAGATCCGCCAGACGCTCGACAGCTCCGTGATCGACTACTACACAGAGACCGGGGCCGAAGAGTTCGACGCGGCTGAGTTCCTCACCTTCGTCCGCGAGACGCCGGGCCACGGGGAGAGCGCCGCCCACATCCGCGGGCTCGCCGAGCTGCTCGAGACCATCCGTCTGCTGGGCCTCTCGCCCCTTGAGTACGCCAACGCCCGCAGCACGCTGCTGAACTATGTCCGCCCGCAGGGTCTGACTGCCGATGAGTTCGAGGCAGTGGTCCAGCTGGCCGCTTCCGACGCTCGCCAGGGCTAACGGCGGCCCAGGCCTCCGGCCGCACGCCAATCAACCAACGCCCGGGGCGAGTCGCCCCGGGCGTTGTTTCTGACGGTTGCGGGCCATCCGCCGGTGCGGCCGCGGGCTGGTATGCTCACCGTGCGTCGGGGCCGCCGCCAGAGAGGAGCCGAGAAGGTGGGTCTGGATCTTGAACAACTGCTCGCGCCCGTCTCCGAGGATCGTCCCTGCGGCGAGCATCTGGAGTACGACCCGGAGTTCATGGAGGTCATGCGTCTCTCCCAGGGCGGGGGCTCTGTAGGGACGGTCGCCGGGGCCGAGGAAGAGCCCGAAGAGCCGAACTGGAAGGACATCCGTTCCAGGACGCTGGCGCTCTTGGAGCGGACACGGGACCTGCGTCTCGGCGTGCTCCTGACGCTGTCGTCGTTGGAGACAGAGGGCGTAGGGGGGTTCCGCGACGGGCTCGGGTACATCCGGGGCCTGATCGAACGCCAGTGGTCTTCGTTCTGGCCCCAGCTCGATGCCGACGACAACAACGACCCGACAGAGCGGGTGATGGCGCTGGATCCGTTCGCCAAGGCGCCCGGGACCTTCGGCGATCCCTGGCGGGTGCTCGACCGGCTCCGCAACGCCCCCCTGACCAACTCCCGCCAGATCGGACGGTTCAGCCTCCGCGATATCATGGTCGCCCGGGGCGAGCTCGGTCCGCCCGCTGAAGAGGGCGCCGCGACGCCTGACATGAACCAGATCGCGGCGGCCTTCGCCGACACCCCCGACGAGGACTTCCGGGGGGTGCTCGAGGCGGTCGATCAGTCGGTCGAGCACTTCGACGCGATCGACCACCAGTTCACCGAGCTGGTAGGGGCGGGGCAGGCGACGGATCTGGTCGCCGCCAAGAAGGTTCTGCGAGAGATCCAGAAGACGCTCCACGAGCAGCGTGACCTCCGCGACGGGGTGGCCCCAGCCGACGGGGATGATGGAGCTGCCGAGGCGGAGGGATCGTCGCCGGCGGGTGGCGGGGGGTCAACACCCCTGCGGGGGGAGATCGCCTCCCGCCAGGATGTGCTCATGGCGTTCGACAAGATCCTTCGTTACTATGAAAAGGCCGAGCCGGCCAGCCCGGTCCCGCTGTTGATCCAGCGGGCCCGCCGGATGGTTTCGATGACCTTCATCGAGATCATCCGTGACATGACGCCCGATTCGATGTCGGAGGTCGAGAAGATCACCGGCTTCCGGGACGAGCAGGGCGAATCCTGATCGGGCGCTGAGCGAGCTGGCTCGGGTTGGTTGTGGGCCGCCCCCGGCGTGATCGCCCCGGGGGCGCAGACAGATCGCGAAGGGAGCCGGCCCGTCGGCGAGTGTCCGGCATCGGGCGTTCGTTACCGAATTCAACGGGACCGGGAATACAGGAGTCGGCAGATGGCCAAAGCGAGCAGTCAGAAATTCATCGCGAGGAACCGGGCGCCCCGCGTCCAGATCGAGTACGACCTGGAGCTCTACGGCGCGGAGAAGAAGATCAATCTTCCGTTCGTGATGGGCGTGATGGCCGATCTCTCCGGCAAGAACGCCGGCGAACTCCCGGGCGTCGCCGACCGGAAGTTCCTCGAGATCGATGTGGACAACTTCGACGAGCGGCTCAAGTCCGCCCGACCGAGGGTCGCGTTCCAAGTGCCCAACACGCTGACGGGCGAGGGCAACATCGCCGTCGATCTCTCGTTTGAGAGCATGGACGACTTCACGCCCGCCGCGATCGCACGCAGGGTCGAGCCGCTGCGCAAGCTGCTGGAGACCCGCACGCAGCTCTCGAACCTGCTGTCGTACATGGACGGCAAGTCCGGCGCTGAAGAGCTCTTGCAGAAAGTGCTCCAGAATCCCGAGCTGCTCCAGGCTCTGGGCAGTAAGGCGGCGCCCGCCGAAGGCGACGCGCCCGCTCCTGAGGGAGGTGAATGATGGCAGACCAGCAGCAAACCCTGCAGTCCCTCTCCGAGGTACAGTTCGAGGAGAATCCTTTCAGCGACCTGCTGACCAAGGAGTTCAAGCCCAAGAGCAACGAGCAGGCCGACGCGATCGCCGCGGGCGTCACCACCCTGGCCGCCCAAGCGCTCGCCGAGACTGCCCTCGTCTCCGACGATGTCATCAAGACCATCGAGGGGATGATCGCCGAGATCGATCGGCGGATGTCCAAGCAACTCAACGAGATCCTGCACCACGATGATTTCCAGCAGCTCGAAGGCTCGTGGCGGGGGCTGCACTACCTCGTCAACAACACCGAGACCGACGAGACGCTCAAAATCCGCGTCCTGAACATCTCCAAGAAGGACCTCGCAAAGACCCTCAAGCGCTACAAGGGCACCGCCTGGGACCAGTCGCCGATCTTCAAGAAGATGTACGAGGAAGAGTTCGGCACGCCCGGCGGCGAGCCCTACGGCGCCCTCATCGGCGACTACTACTTCGACCACTCCCCCCCGGATGTCGAGCTTCTGGGCGGGCTGGGGCAGATCGCCTCCGCGGCCCACGCCCCCTTCATCAGCGGGACCGCGCCCAAGCTGCTCAACATGGACTCGTGGCAGGAGCTGGCCAATCCTCGCGACCTGACCAAGATCTTCCAGACCGCCGAGTACGCGCCCTGGCGCTCGCTCCGCGAGAGCGAGGACAGCCGCTACATCGGTCTGGCGATGCCCCGCGTGCTCTCACGCCTGCCCTACGGCCCCGACACCGAGCCCGTCGAGGAGTTCAACTTCGTCGAGGACACCGGCTCGGCCGACCACAACAAGTACACCTGGATGAACGCCGCCTACTCCATGGGCGTCAACATCAACCGCGCCTTCAAGCTCTACGGGTGGTGCACCCGGATCCGCGGCGTCGAGTCCGGGGGTATGGTCGAGGGCCTGCCCGTCCACACATTCCCGACCGACGACGGCGGGGTGGACATGAAGTGCCCGACCGAGATCGCCATCACCGACCGGCGTGAGGCCGAACTCGCCAAGAACGGCATGATCCCCCTCAGCCACTGGAAGAATACCGACTACGCCGTCTTCGTCGGCGCCCAGAGCCTCCACAAGCCCGCCGAGTACGACGATCCGGACGCGACGGCCAACGCCAACCTCGGCGCACGCCTGCCCTACCTGTTCTCGACTTGTCGCTTCGCCCACTACCTCAAGTGCATCGTTCGGGACAAGATCGGGTCGTTCAAGGAGCGGGAGGACATGTCCAGTTGGCTCAACAGCTGGATCACCCAGTACGTCACCACCGACCCGACCGCCTCGGAGGACATCAAGGCCCGATACCCCCTTGCGGCGGCGGAGGTCGTCGTCGATGATGTCGAGGGCAACCCCGGCTACTACAGCGCGAAATTTTTCCTTCGTCCTCATTACCAGCTCGAGGGCCTCACCGCCTCTCTTCGTCTGGTCTCCAAGCTCCCCAGCCAGAAGGGCGGGGGCTGAAACAGGAGGCCCGGCCCAGCGGCGGGCCGGGCGCACCAAGAAGACAGGATCCGGCGGCGGCCAGCGGGGCCGACCGAGGGGAACACCACGCCACACAAAGGCGTGAACAAGAGCCAATCACCAGCGGCTAAGTCCAGAGGAGCAGACCATGGCGTTCGACGCGTTTCTGAAGATCGACGGCATCGAAGGCGAAAGCACAGACGACAAGCACCAGAAATGGATCGAGGTGCTCTCATACAGCCACGGCGTCACGCAGATGCCCAGCGGATCGTCCAGCTCCGGCGGCGGACGCTCGGCAGAACGATGCGACCACGCGGATTTCTCGATCGTCAAGACACTTGACAAGGCTTCGCCCAAGCTCAACCTCCACTGCTGCAACGGCAGCCACATCAAGTCCATCGAGTTCCAGCTCTGCCGCGCCACCGGCGACAAGCAGCCCTACATGCACTACAAGCTCGAGGATGTGATCGTCTCCAGCGTCCGCCCCGGCGGGTCGTCACAGGGCGGCGAGGCCCTCCCCCTCGAAGAGGTCTCCTTCAACTACGGCAAGATCACCTGGACCTATACAGAGATCGACCACAAATCCGGCAAGGCCTCGGGCAAGGTCGAGGCGAACTGGAGCGTCGTCGAGAACAAGGGCGGCTGATCGCCGGCTCTCAGCATCCAGAACCGACGCGGGCGGGCTCTGCAAGGGCCCGCCCGCTTCTCGTTGCCAACCCCGGCTTCTGGTATAACTATCCGTCAGGCGCACCCGCCTCGGGCGAGGAGGAGCCCAGCCATGTCCACGCCAGCGACCACCCCCGAGACGCTCATCAAGGAAGGCAAGCTCGACGAGGCGATCGACGCCGCCAAGGACCAGGTCAGGGCCGACCCGTCAAAGGCCGAGTACCGCGTCTCGCTCTTCCAGCTCTTCGCCATCACCGGCGACTGGGCGAGGGCGCTCAATCAGCTCAATGTCGCTTCCGAGCTCGACCCGGGCGCCTCGATGATGGCCCAAGTCTGCGGGCCCGCCCTCCAAGCGGAGGGGTTCAGGCGCGAGGTGTTCAGCGGCAAGCGCTCCCCGATGATCTTCGGCGAGCCGCCCGAGTGGATCGGCCTGGCGATCGAGGCGGTCCGCCTGCTCGCCTCGGGCCACCCCGACAAGGCGGCGGCGGCCAGAGCCGAGTGGCTGGAGAAGGCCGAGGCGGTTCCCGGTGCGATCGACGATGAGCCGTTCGCGTGGCTCGCCGACGCCGACGACCGGATGGGCCCGGTGCTCGAAGCGCTGATCGACGGCAAGTACTTCTGGGTCCCGATGTCGCGCATCGCATCGATCCAGATCGAGCCCCCGACGGACCTGCGCGACCTTGTCTGGACGCCCGCAACGCTGCAGTGGACGACCGGTGCCTCCAGCGTCGCCCTCCTCTTTGCTCGCTACCCGGGCAGCGAGATGACGAGCGATCCGCTCATCCGCCTCGGGCGCAAGACCGAGTGGAACGACCAGGGGGACGGGTTCTTCACCGGCCTCGGCCAGCGCGAGTTCGCCACCGACAAGGGCGAGCACGCCCTGCTCCAGACGCGATCGGTCCGGTTCGACCACCCCGGCGGGCCGGCGGAGGCCGCGTCCGGTGGCTGAGCTCACGCCCAGCGAACGCCTGCAGCCCTGCCTGCTGGACCGCCTGACCGACGACGAGCCGCAGAGCGCCGTCGAGAGCCGCGACAAGCGGGTCTTCTCCGTCCGCCAGCTGCGCGAGGCGGTGCTGCGCGATGTCGCGTGGCTGCTCAACGCGCCCAACAAAGAGCGGACGGGCGAGTACGAGGAATTCCCTCTGGCTCGCGCCAGCGTGCTGAACTTCGGTCTGCCGGACCTGACGGGCCTGACCGCATCGGCGGTCGAGTCCGGCGAGCTCGAGTCGCTCGTCCGCGAGGCGATCGAGCGGTTCGAGCCGCGGATCCTGCCCGGCTCGCTCAGGGTTCGCTTCCTCTCGCCCGACGACCAGGGGGGGTACAACACGCTGGGGCTGGAGATCGCCGGCGACATGTGGGCCCAGCCCGTGCCCGAGCAGCTCTTTCTGAAGACCGAGGTCGACCTCGAAACCGGCCAGTGCTCACTCACGGAAGCGCCGCATGGATAAGCGTCTGCTGCGTCTGTACGAGCGGGAGCTGCGCCACCTCCGCGAGAGCGCCGCGGAGTTCGCTTCGGAGTACCCCAAGATCGCCGGGCGCCTCGGGCTGGGCGACCTCGAGTGCTCCGACCCGTATGTCGAACGCCTGCTGGAGGGCTTCGCCTACCTCGCGGCGCGTGTGCAGCTCAAGCTCGACGCCCACTTCCCGCGCATCACCCAGCACCTGCTCGCGAGCGTCTACCCGCACTACCTCGCGCCGACGCCCTCGATGTGCGTCGTCCGCTACGAGCCGGACCTGAACGAGGCGAGCCTGGCCGGCGGGTTCCTCGTGCCCCGCGGCACGCCGATGCGCAGCATCCTGGGCCGGGGCGACCGCACGCCCTGCGAGTACCGCTCGGCGCACGATGTCCGCCTGCTGCCGATCAGGCTGGAGGGTGCGAGCTACCACACGCGGGATGTCGGCTCGCTCGACCTCCCGCCGGAGCTCTCGGGTCGCAACGCACCCAAGGCGGCGCTCCGCCTGAAGTTCAGGGCGACCGCGAGCCTGACCTTCGCCGAGATCGACCTCGACCGGCTGGACCTGTACCTGCTGGGCACGGACCAGACACCGACACGCCTGTACGAGCAGATCTATGCGCACAGGACCGGAGTCCTGGTCCGCCCGGCGCAGAAGCCCCCGGAGTTCACCGAGGTCCTGCCCGCCTCGTCGATCCGCCAGCTCGGGTTCGACGACGCCGAGGCGTTGCTCCCCGGCACGGCCAGGTCGTTCCAAGGCTACCGCCTGCTGCAGGAGTACTTCAGCTTCCCCCAGCGGTTCAGCTTCGTGCGTCTGTCGGGGCTGCGCGAGGCCGCGAAGCGCTGCAGCGGCACGGAGCTGGAGGTGATCGTTCTGCTCGACGCCGACGATCCCGAGCTCGACGGGGCGGTCGAGCCGGACAACTTCGCGTTGTTCTGCACGCCCGCGATCAACCTCTTCCCACGCCGCACCGACCGCATCCACATCGACGAGTACCGCCACGAGTTCCATGTGGTCCCTGACCGCACACGCCCGGCGGATTTCGAGGTCCACCAGGTGCTCTCGGTCGAGGGCTACGGCAGCGGTGGGGCGCAGGCGATCGAGTTCAAACCGTTCTACGCCGCCAGCGAATTCGACGAAGGGGGAGGCGCCTTCTTCTCGACCAACCGGCGCCCGCGCACGCTCACCGGCCAGGAACGCAGAACCGGGCGGAAGACCAGCTACACCGGTAGCGAGGTCTTCGTGGCGCTCGTCGACGCGACCAACGCGCCCTTCCGAAGCGACCTCCGCCAGCTCGGTGTCGAGACGCTCTGCACCAACCGACACCTCCCGCTCCGCATGCCCTTGGGCACGGGCCGGACCGATTTCACAGCGGAGACCGGCCCCGCGGTCCGCTCGATCCGCGTGATCACCGGCCCGACCTCGCCCCGCCCGAGCTTCGCCGAGGGGGAGACGGCGTGGAGGCTCATCAGCCACCTTTCGCTGAACTACCTCTCGCTGGTCGACGAGGACCAGGCACGCGGCGCGACGGCCTTGCGCGACCTCCTGAAGCTCTACGGCGACGCCACCAGCCCCGTCATGCGCAAGCAGGTCGAGGGCGCCCGGTCGATCTCGGCCAAGCCGATCACACGGCGCGTCAAAACGCCCGGGCCGATCTCCTTCGCCCGGGGGTTGGAGGTCACGTTGACGCTCGAGGATGCGTCGTTCGAGGGCACGGGGATCTTCGTGCTCGGGGCGGTGATGGAACGGTTCTTTGCGAAGTATGTCTCGATCAATTCCTTTACTGAGACCGTTGTCCGCTCGGCGGAACGGGGGCAGGTGATCCGATGGCCGGCGCGGACAGGACAGCGGGCGATTCTCTGACCCCCCGTCAGATCGCCGAGCTCCGCGCCAAGGTGGAGCGTGGCGAGCTCGACCCCACCGCCCTCGGCGCCCCGGCGCAGGAGGGCGGTGAGCTCTCGCCGGAGGAGGCGATGGAGCGGTCGATCGCCGAGTGGCGGGCCGAGCCCGGGGCAGCCGATCCGCGGCTGGTCGAGCTTGTGCGCGAGCTGGCCGCCAAGCCATACAGCAGGGGCCTCTTCGACACCCTCCGCCTGATCCAGTGCATCTGCAACGACAAGCCACGCCTGGGCGATTCGGTGGGGGTGCGCCAGGACCCGGTCCGCCTGGGGCAGGAAGCGTCGCTCCGCTTTGCCCCCTCGTCGCTGGCGGGGTTTCTGCCGGCGAAGGGGTCGCGTCCGCCGCGTCTGCTGGCTTCCGGGTTTGGGCTCATGGGGCCCAACGGACCGATGCCGCTGCACTTCACGCAGTATGTGCTTGACCGCCAGCTGCACGCCAAGGACCACACCCTCGCCCGGTTCCTGGACATCTTCCACCACCGCGCGGCGAGTCTGTTCTTCAAGGCGTGGGCGATCAACGAGCCGACCGTCGAGCACGACCGGCCCGACAACGACCGTTTCGCCTTCTACATCGCCAGCCTGATCGGGCTCGGTGGCGAGCAGATGCGGGGCCGCGACGCCCTGCCCGACAACGCCAAGCTCCACTACGCCGGGCGGCAGATCAACCACTCCCGCGACGCGGAGGGGCTCGAAGCGATCGTGGGAGACTACTTCAAGGTTCCCTGTCGGCTGGAGCAGTTCGTCGGCCAGTGGCTGGAGCTGCCCGACGACGCCAAGAGCCGGCTCGGCGAGTCGCCCGAGACCGGGACGCTCGGGGTCTCGACCATTGTCGGATCGAGCGTCTGGGATGTGCAGCAGCGGTTCCGGCTGGTGCTCGGGCCGATGGACCTGAAGACCTATCGGCGGTTCCTCCCCGGTGGAGGGGGGTTCGAGCGCCTGTCGGCGTGGGTCCGCACCTACGCCGGGTTCGAGTACACCTGGGACGCACGTCTGATCCTGAGGAAAGAGGAGGTGCCGGGCACGGCACTCGGCGGGGGGGCCCGCCTGGGCTGGACGAGCTGGATCAAGAGCGGGCCGGCCCCCAGCGACGCCGACACGCTGGTGCTCAGGCCGCCGGCCTGAGGCAGGGGCGCGGAGAGGTTTTCAGCGGGGGCGAGCATCGGGTATCTTGCGGGTGTATCGCGGCATGCCCGACAACGCCAACGAAGGAGGGCTCCGCCGGCCCGTCGCCGGCGGTGGGACGCACGATCACGAGCAGGGGAGAAGCGCCAGATGGCGGAGATCAATCTTCAGAAACTCTTCGGGACCCTGAACAGCCTCTGCTACAAGTCGATGGAGGCGGCGACGATCCTCGCCAAGACCCAGGGCAACCCGGAGGTCACGCTCGCGCACTTCTTCAAGCAGATGCTCCAGCTCCAGGACTCGGACCTGCACCGGCTGATGCGTCACTTCAGCCTCAATCCATCGCGCCTGATCCAGGACATCGACAACGCGATCGAGGCCCAGCCGAGGGGGGCGCGCAGCGTTTCGGGCTTCAGCGTCGACCTGCAGGACGCGGTGAAGGAGGCGTGGATGAGCGCCTCGCTGATCTTCGGCGAGCCGAAGACCCGCAGCGCCCACATCGTTTTCTGCATGCTCAACCGCAGGGCCAGCCGCAACTCGATCCTGGGGATCAGCAAGGAGTTCGAAAAGATCGACCACGAAGAGCTGGTCCGCGAGCAGGTGCAGATCCTCGGCCAGTCCGTCGAGGCGACGCTGGGCGCGCGCGAGGCGGGATCGCAGACCGGCGGTGGCGCCAAGCCCGGTGAGGCCTCCGGCGCCATCGCCCCGGCCCAGATGGGCAAGGAAGAGGCGATCGCCCAGTTCTGCAAGGACCTGACCGAGCAGGCCAGGACCGGCAAGATCGACCCCATCGTCGGACGCGACGAAGAGACGCGCCAGGTCATCGACATCCTGATGCGCCGCAGGCAGAACAACCCGATCCTCACCGGCGAGGCGGGCGTGGGCAAGACGGCGGTTGTCGAGGGTTTCGCCCACAAGATCGTCTCGGGCGATGTGCCGCCACCGATGCGCGAGATCCGACTGCTGGAGCTCGATGTCGCGGCCCTGCAGGCCGGGGCGAGCATGAAGGGCGAGTTCGAGAACCGCCTGAAGCAGGTCATCGAAGAAGTCCAGGCCTCGCCCAAGCCGATCATCATGTTCATCGACGAGGCGCACACGCTCATGGGCGCCGGGGGCCAGGCCGGTACGGGCGACGCGGCGCAGCTCCTCAAGCCCGCCCTCGCGCGAGGCACCCTCCGCACCATCGCCGCGACGACCTGGGCGGAGTACAAGAAGCACATCGAGAAAGACCCCGCGCTCACACGACGATTCCAGGTCGTCAAGGTCGACGAGCCGACGGAGGACAAGGCGATCCTGATGATGCGCAAGGTCGCCGGCATGCTCGAGAAGCATCACACGGTGCAGATCCTCGACGAGGCGATCGAGGCCTCCGTCCGCCTCAGCCACCGCTACATCCCCGCACGCCAGCTCCCCGATAAATCCGTCAGCCTGCTCGATACGGCCTGCGCCCGCGTGGCGATCGGCCAGCACGCGATCCCCGCCGCGATCGACGACACGCGCAAGCGTCTGGACGCGCTGGAGACCGAGCGGGCGATCCTCGAAGCGGAGAAAGGCATCGGCCTGGAGCACGACCCGAGGCTCGAAGCGATCGAGGCCCAGCTCGGTGACGAGCGCAGCACGCTCGAAGCGCTCGAAGCGAGCTGGAAGCAGGAGAAGGACCTCGTCGAAAAGATCCTCGCGATCAGGGCGAGGCTCCGGGGCCCGGCCAAGGTCGGGCGGGTCGAGGGCACGGGGACCAAGACCGAAGCCGCGGCCGAGCAGATCGCCCAGACCTCCGAAGCCGCACACGACGCCGACCCCGAGCCTTTGGCCGACGAGCAGCGCGAGCAGCTCCTCGCTGAGCTCAAAGGCCTGCAGGACGAACTCGCCGCGCACCAGGGCGACTCGCCCCTGATCCTGCCCAGCGTCGACGCCAGCGCCGTCGCGGCGGTCGTCGCCGACTGGACGGGCATCCCCGTCGGGCGCATGGTCAAGAACGAGATCCAAGCGGTGCTCAGCCTCGCTGAAACGCTCAACAAGCGCGTGATCGGTCAGAAGCACGCGTTGGAGGCGATCGCCCGCACCATTCAGACCAACCGCGCCGGGCTGGACAACCCCAGCAAGCCCATCGGCGTCTTCCTGCTCGCGGGCACCTCCGGCGTGGGCAAGACCGAGACCGCCCTGGCCCTCGCCGAATCCCTCTACGGCGGCGAGCAGAATGTCATCACCATCAACATGAGCGAGTTCCAGGAGGCCCACACCGTCTCCACGCTCAAGGGCGCCCCTCCCGGCTATGTGGGCTACGGCGAGGGCGGCATCCTCACCGAGGCCGTCCGGCGCAAGCCCTACTCCGTCGTCCTGCTCGACGAGGTCGAGAAGGCCCACTCCGATGTCCACGAGATCTTCTTCCAGGTCTTCGACAAGGGGCGGATGGAGGACGGCGAGGGCCGCATGATCGACTTCAAGAACACGATCATCCTGCTCACCAGCAATGTCGGCTCGGACCTGATCATGAGCATGTGCAAGGACCCCGAGCTCCTGCCCTCGGTCGAGGGGCTGCAGAAGGCGCTGCGCGAGCCGTTGCTGAAGGTCTTCCCCGCCGCCCTGCTCGGACGTCTGGTCACGATTCCCTACTTCCCGCTGTCGGACGAGATGCTGCGGGCGATCACCGAGCTGCAGCTCGGGCGCATCCAGAAGCGGGTGGAGAAGAACCACGGGGCGGAGCTGGAGGTCAAGCCCGAGGTGATCGACCTGATCGTCAGCCGCTGCACCGAGCTGGAGTCGGGCGGGCGGATGATCGACGCGATCCTGACGCAGACGATGCTCCCGACGATGTCGACGGAGTTCCTCCGCAAGATGATGGCCGGCGAGGCGGTCTCGAAGGTCACCATCGGGGTCAAGGACTCCGACTTCGACTACGCCTTCGCCTGAATGAACGCCGCGCCGATCCGGCGGCCCGAGGTCTAGCTCTGGGGATCGCCGGGCGCCGGAGGCCCGTCCCGATCCGACCGGAGACCCGATGGACGCACGGATCCGAGAACGACTTGAGACCTACGCCTGCACCGACGGTGTCTGCCTCCTCGTGCGCGAGCCGGCAGGGCGTGACCGGGTTGCGGGCACGCCGGCGGCCTACGCCGACCCCGACACCCCCGCGCCCGAGAGCGAGCCGCTGCTGGCGGGGATGATCATCGCCCCGATGCTCCGGCCCGGCGCCTTTCCCCAGCGCAGGCGCCAGCACGCGAGCGACTCCTGGAGGCGGTACCTGGAACGCCAGGGGGTGCGCTCGGTCGAGGAGCTCAACCGGCTCGCCTCTGACGGGGCCGCGATCGAACGGGTCGAGACCGACGAGGACTCGCCTTACTTCGGCGCGTTGATGCGCCGGCGCCGCCCCGTGGTCGACGGGGTCCGCCTCGCCGGGGTCCGCGCCATCAGCCCGAGGGGCGAGGCCCTCTCGGCCGGGCGCCTCGCCGAACGGCTCGACATCCCGCTCATCGAACGCCCCGAGCCCGGGCCGCTCAGAGCGATCGTGCCGGTCGCGGCCTCGGGGATGCGAGCGGTCGGCGTGCTGCTGCGTAGCGGCCTCGACCTGGCCCGGCTCGGCGAGACGATCGCGGGGGCCCGGGGCCCGTTGAAAGTCTCCGGACCCATCGGGCCGGGAGCGGAGTTCGGCGTCGAAGAGTTCAGGCAACTCGCAGAGCGGGCCGGCGGCTGAAGCCTCGCCACGGAGCGATCTCGGATGTCACAGATCGACGAAAACCGGTTCGGCGCCATCAAGATCGGCGAAGACCTGCACCTGCTGAGCTTCCGCGGGAGCGAGACGCTCGGGCGACTCTTCCAGTGGGAGGCCGACCTCATCAAGGTCAATCCCGGCGTCGATTTCAACAAGCTCATCGGCGAGACCGCCTCGGTCCGCCTCTCGCTCCGCGAGCAGCCCAAGCGGTTCTTCTCAGGCATCGTCGCGTCGATCGAGGAGGCGGGCAGCCACCATTCCTTGCCGAAGTACCGGGCCACGATCGTGCCCTGGCTCTGGTTCGCGTCGCGCTCGTCGGACTGCCGCATCTTCCAGGATGTCACTTCGA
Organism: Phycisphaerales bacterium; assembly: GCA_007124345.1. Taxonomy (GTDB): domain Bacteria; phylum Planctomycetota; class Phycisphaerae; order Phycisphaerales; family UBA1924; genus SLFH01. Next base: position 26,467 of record SLFH01000025.1, read on the forward strand.
TCGATGCCTTCAAGTCGGTGCTGGGCGACTACGACATGGGCATCGGCGGGGTGGAGGACAAGCTGACGCGCAGTTCGTACCCCACGAGCGAGTACATCGTCCAGTACAACGAGTCGGCGCTCGACTTCGTCTCACGCCTGATGGAGAAGCAGGGCGTCTACTTCTCGTTCCGCCACGACGACGGGGGCAAGCACGCCCTGCACCTCTTCGACGGCCCCGAGTCGCACGGCACTGAAGACATCGGCGACATCGAGTTCCGCGCCCCCGGGCACGGCGACGCCGCGAGCCTCGGCCATATCCGCGAATGGCGGGCCTCGGGCCACGCGCTGACGGGCGAGGTTGCGCTGCGCGACTGGAACTTCACCCAGCCCCAGAGCCCGCTGCACGCCAAGCATGTCGCGAGTTCGCAGCACGCGCTGGGCGATTTCGAGCGCTTCGCCTTCCCCGGCAAGTTCAAAAACGAGCAGGAAGGCGCCGAGTACGCCCGCATCGTCCTCGAAGCGATCAGGGCGGGCCAGACCGTCGTCCACGGCGTCGCCGACAATGTCAAGCTCGAACCCGGGCGCACCTTCACCTTCAAACCCGACGGCAAGCTGATCGCCTCTTCTTACCAGGGCAAGTACCTCGTTACTTCTTGTTCGTACGAGTTCAATGTGCCCGGGCTGTACAGCCGCGCCTCGGGCCCCATCGCCCAGGCCGAGGGCCCGCTCTGGAGCGTGAAGTTCACCGCGATCCCGGCGGAGACGCCCTACCGCACGCCGCAGACAACGCCCAAGCCCCGCGTCGCGGGCCCGCAGACGGCGATCGTGACCGGGCCGTCGAACGAGGAGCTCTACCTCGACGAGCACGGTCGCGTGAAGGTGCAGTTCCACTGGGACCGCGACGGCAAGTCCGACGAGAACTCCTCGTGCTGGCTCCGCGTCTCGCAGCAATGGGCGGGCAAGGGCTGGGGCGCTCAGTTCTGGCCGAGGATCGGGCAAGAGGTGATCGTCGACTTTATCGACGGCGACCCGGACCGCCCGATCATCACTGGCCGCGTCTACAACGCCGAGAACAAGCCGCCCTACGACCCGCGCCAGTTCGCGACGATCTCGGCGATCAAGACCAGCAGCTCCAAGGGGGGCGAGGGCTTCAACGAGCTGCGCTTCGAAGACAAGGCCGATTCGGAGATGATCTGGATCCATGCGCAGAAGCGCATGGACTTCAGGGTCAGGGGCCAGTTCCGCGAGACCAACTACGCCAGCCGCGAAATCCGCATCGGCTGGGAGAAGGACGGCGACCGCGGGGGCGACCACAACATCCTCGTCCGCAACAACACCAACCGCATCATCGAGAACGATTACTACGACACGCTGCTGGGCGAGCGCCACCAGACGATCGAGAAGGACGCCTTCTTCGACCTTCAGATGAACCGGACGACGAAAATCGCCGAGACCGACAGCCTCAACGCCAAGGTGCTCATCGTTGCCACCGAGGAAAAGATCAGCCTCAAGACCGACAAGTTCCTCGCCGAGGGTTCGGGGGGCGTGGACATCAAGTCCGGCTCCGACCTCAAGCTCGGCGCGGCTCAGAACCTCCACGCCAAGGGCGGGCAGAACCTCAACCTCGAAG